>MHZX01000062.1 GCA_001828935.1 Rhodocyclales bacterium RIFCSPLOWO2_02_FULL_63_24 | reverse complement strand
GTGTCTTCGTCTATAAATAACCAGCTCGCGCTGCTGGCCTACGAATACGACCCCGCCACCCGCCTCCTGCTGCTGCTCGGCTCGCACGAGAACTTCTACCGCGAACTGAAGCGGTCCTGGATCGCACGCTTCCGCATCGATGGGCATGGCTTCCGCATCATGCCGGGTGCAAATTCGGCTTGCCCGCTCAGAATCCGAGTCGCATAATAAAAAGCCCGGCGGGTTTCCCCGTCGGGCCTGGATACAGAATCTTTCGATTCTTTATTGTAGCAACGGCTCTCACCCCGGATAGCAACAATGGGGCCGATTATGCGGGAGGCAAGCATGGATGGCAAGGATTTCGGTTCGCTCACATTCGGTTTCGACATCGGTATCGCCTCGGTGGGCTGGTGCGCGCTCAATGAAACCCGCATCGTCGACCTCGGGGTGCGCTGCTTCGACAAGGCGGAAACCGCCAAGGAAGGCGAATCGCTGAATCTCGCTCGGCGCACCGCACGGCTGATGCGCCGCCGTCTGCGCCGCCGGGCGTGGCGGCTAACCAAACTGGCTCGATTACTCAAGCGCGAAGACTTGATTACCGACGTTCATCTGATGCACGGACCGTCGGCCACCTCGCCGTGGAAACTGCGCGTCGAGGGACTCGACCGCCAACTCACCGATGACGAATGGGCGCGCGCCATCTACCACCTGTGCAAGCACCGCGGTTTCCACTGGATCAGCCGCGCCGAGGAAAAGAAAGCCGAAGGCGACAAGAAGGAAGGCGGCAAGGTCAAGAAGGGGCTTTCCGACACCCAGCGGCGCATGAGCGAGAAGGGCTACCGCAGCGCCGCCGAAATGGTGCTGGCCGAATTCCCCGAAGCGCAACGCAACAAGCAGGGTGACTACGGCAAGGCGCTCTCCCGCGTTCTGTTGAACGATGAACTTGCCCTGCTGTTCCAGCACCAGCGCGAACTCGGCAACCCACATGCCAGCGCCGAACTCGAAACCGCCATCCTCGGCAACGGCGACCGCAAGAGCGGCCTGTTCTGGGAGCAAAAGCCGCCGCTCGCCGGTGCCGATCTACTCAAGATGCTCGGCAAATGCACCTTTGAGAAAGAGGAATACCGCGCGCCCAAGGCCAGTTTCACCGCCGAGCGCCATGTTTGGCTCACGCGGCTCAACAACCTGCGCATCGTCGTCGATGGCACGACGCGGCAGTTGACGGAAGACGAGCGGCGTGTCGCCATGCCGCTGCCCTACAGTTACGTGGACGCCAAACTCAGTTACAAGCAATTGCGCTCTGCCCTAACCAAGAAAACGGGACTGAATAATTTCAACTTCGCCGGCATCGCCGAGGACAAGGAAAAGGACACGCTGACGAAACTACCCGCCTGGGAAACACTGAGCAAGACGCTCAAAGGCAAGGCGCTCGAAACTGAATGGGAGAGCATGGCCGGCGCCGCGGCCGGCGGCGACCCGACACTCCTGGACGAAATCGCGCGCGTGCTTTCCGTCTTCAAGGATGGCGACGAAGTCGACGCCGAATTGCGCAAGCTGCCCCTGCCCGGCGGCGAGAAAATGATCGAGGCCTTGAGCGAAATCAGCTTCGACAAGTTCCATGCGCTTTCTCTCAAGTCCCTGCGCAAGATCGTGCCGCACATGGAAACCGGCCTGCGCTACGACGAAGCCTGCGTGGCGGCGGGCTACCACCATAGCCAGTTGCACGAAGCCGGCGCGGGCGGACATAAGTATTTGCCGCCGTTCTACACCCGGCGCGACAAGGACGGCCGCATGGTGTTCGACGAAGAACTTGACGTGCCGCGCAATCCGATCGTGCTGCGCTCGCTAAATCAGGCGCGCAAGGTGTTGAATGCGCTGGTACGTACCTACGGCTCGCCGTCCGCCGTGCACATCGAAATGGCGCGCGACCTGTCGCGCCCGCTGAATGGATATTTCACGGACAACGGTAAACGCATCGATGGCAGGCGCGACATTGAAGCAAAGCAAAAGGAATATCGCGAGCGCAACGAAAAGGACAAGGCCACCTTCGCTGCCGAGCACGGCATCGCCGCCAAGAGCCGCGAGTTCGAGAAGTTCCAGCTCTACCGCGAGCAGCAAGGCAAGTGCGCCTACTCCCTCAAGCCGCTCGATCTGCATCGCGTGCTGCACGACATCGGCTATGCCGAGGTCGACCACGCCCTGCCCTACTCGCGCAGCTACGACGACGGCAAGAACAACAAGGTGCTGGTTCTCACCGAGGAAAACCGGAACAAGGGCAACCGCACCGCCTACGAATATTTGACTTCGTTCCCCGGCGGCGAGAACGGCGAACGCTGGCGCAACTTCATCGCCTGGGTCGAATCGAACAAAGCCTACCGCCTCGCCAAGCGAACACGCCTGCTGCGCAAGGATTTCGGCGGCAAAGCCGCCGAGGAATTCCGCGAGCGCAATCTCAACGACACGCGCTACATCTGCAAGTTCTTCAAGAACTACGTCGAACGCCATCTGCAGTTGAAAGTCGGCGCTGACGGGACGGCGGCCAAGCGTTGCGTGGTGCTCAGCGGCCAGACCACCGCATTCCTGCGCGCGCGCTGGGGCCTGCTCAAGGTGCGCGGTGCCAGCGACCGCCACCACGCGCTCGATGCCGCCGTGGTCGCCGCATGCAGCCACGGCATGGTCAAGCGCCTGGCTGATTACGCGCGAACTAGGGAACTGGCGAAAGTACGCGACGGCTTCGCCGATCCCGAAACCGGCGAGATCGTCGATCCGGCCATGTTCCAGCAACTGCACGCGCACTTCCCCGACCCGTGGCCGCATTTTCGCGGCGAACTCGAAGCGCGACTGCAACTCGACAACAGCGCCGAACTGCGCGCGCAACTGGAAATGTTCGGCACCTATCCAGCCGAGGCGCTGGAGACCCTGCGTCCGCTGTTCGTCTCGCGTGCCCCGCAGCGGCGTAACGGCGGTGCGGCGCATAAGGACACCATCTACGCCCAGCCCGAACGCCTCAAGAAACAGGGCGGCGTGACGCAGAAGGTGGCGCTCTCCAGCCTGTCACTGAAAGACATCGACAAACTGATCGACCCCCACCGCAACGAAAAGCTCTATGCGGCCATCCGCGAGCGGCTGGAAGCACACGGCGGCAACGGCGACAAGGCATTTCCGGCCGACAAGCCGCTGCTCAAGCCCGACCGCGAAGGCAACCCGACCGGCCCCATCGTGCGCACCGTCACAATGGTCATCGACAAGCTCTCCGGCATTCCGATTCGCGGCGGCATTGCCAAGAACGACACCATGTTGCGGGTGGATGTCTTCCGCCACAAGAAGGACGGCAAGTTTCATCTGGTGCCGGTTTATGTGCATCATGCCGTGGCGCAGGAATTGCCGAACCGCGCGATTGTGCAGGCCAAGGACGAAGACGAGTGGACGCTGATCGATGACAAGTTTGACTTTCTGTTCTCGCTCCATCCAAACGACTTCATTCGTGTCACGCAGAAGAACAAAGCACCGATACCTGGGTACTACGCCAGTTGTCACAGAGGAACAGGGAACCTGAATCTCTGGGCTCACGACCGAAATCAAAAAGTTGGCAAGGACGGGCAAATCGAAGGCATTGGCGTCAAGACCGCTGTTGCCTTGGAGAAATTTCACGTCGACGTCCTCGGCAACATCTACCCCGCGCCGATCGAGCCGCGCCATGGTCTGGCGTAGCGTGATGATCTCCCGCCCCGCCAAGCTGCGGCGGGAGCATTTCTCACTTGCCATCGAGCAGGAGGAAACGGCCTTCGTGCCCTTCGAGGACATTGCGGTGATCGTCCTCAACCACCGCGAAATCACCCTCACCCATCCGGTGCTGTCCGCCTGCGCCGAGTACGGCATCGGCCTCTACGCCACAGGTAGCAACCATCAGCCATCTGGCGTGTTCCTGCCCTTCCTTCCCCACTCGCGCACCACGCGCATGATGCGCAAGCAACTCACGGTGGCAAAGCCGACCACCAAGCAGGCCTGGGCCTGTGTCGTTCGCCGCAAGATCGAGAATCAGGCGGCCTGTCTGCGGCTTTCCGGGAAAAAGGGAGTGGACCGGCTTGCTTCCTATGCACGCCGCGTGCGTTCAGGTGATCCCGACAATATGGAGGCGCAGGCCGCCGCTTTCTACTTCGCCCAGCTCTACGGAAAGGATTTCCATCGGGCCGAGGAGCGCTGGACCAATTCGGCGCTGGATTATGGCTACGCCGTGCTGCGCGGCGCCATCGCGCGTGGGCTGGTGGCCCACGGCCTGCATCCGACCGTCGGCCTGTTCCACGATAGCGAACAGAACGCTTTCAACCTGGCCGACGATCTGATCGAGCCTTTCCGCCCACTCGTCGATCTGCATGTCACCAAACATACGGCGGCCACCGAGGGCGACCTTATCCCGGCCGACAAGGCGGCGCTGGTCGCTCTGCTCAATGTGGATGTAGGCATGCCCCAAGGCCGCATGTCGGTCCTGTCAGCAATCGAATACACGGTAGAGAGTCTGGTGCGCGTCTACGAAGAAGACGCCAAGGAACTCGACCTGCCGGTCCTGATCGGCCTCCAGGCGCACCGGCTGGAGTGTTGAGTGGGCATCGAGACGAGGCGATACATGCGCTTGCTCGTCTTCTTCGATCTGCCCATGGTCACCAAGGCCGAGAAGCGCGCCTATGTGCAGTTCCGGCGCTTCCTGCTCAACGACGGCTACGACATGATCCAGTGGTCGGTCTATGGCCGCATCCTGAACGGGCATGACGCGGAGAAAAAGCATTTGGCGCGGCTGGCGGAGAACCTGCCCCCGGAGGGCTCCATACGCTGCATGACGGTCACCGAGAAGCAATTTGCCGGGATGCGGCTGCTGGTCGGCCTGCCGCTGTTTCAGGAAAAAAAGGTTCCGGCGTCGCAAATGCTGCTCTTTTGAAACCAAAATCCAAAAGAAAAATCCCCACCCGGCAAAAGCCGGGCGGGGATCAAGGTTGAGTCAGATTGTAGCTATCCGGGGTGAGAGAGGGAGCTACAACCCTGCCTGCGCATTGTGCACAACAACACGGGATTGTAGCTATCCGGGGTGAGAGAGGGAGCTACAACCTTCGGCGGTATCTATCTTGCGCAGCTCTTGATTGTAGCTATCCGGGGTGAGAGAGGGAGCTACAACAGGGACCTGCCATGAGCGAAGGTTGCCCAAGATTGTAGCTATCCGGGGTGAGAGAGGGAGCTACAACGGCGAGGTGTCGTGTGCCGTGATGCCCTTGGATTGTAGCTATCCGGGGTGAGAGAGGGAGCTACAACAAGCGCGACGACGCAGCGATCGAGAAACGTGATTGTAGCTATCCGGGGTGAGAGAGGGAGCTACAACGCGCCGGGCGGGCGGTCGGTGATCTGTTCGGATTGTAGCTATCCGGGGTGAGAGAGGGAGCTACAACAACGATCCCCTTCGGCTTGCTGGCCAGTACGATTGTAGCTATCCGGGGTGAGAGAGGGAGCTACAACTTGTACTGCGCAATGTGCTCTCTTGCGTTTGATTGTAGCTATCCGGGGTGAGAGAGGGAGCTACAACTGATCTTCCAGGCGTTGCGATCCTTCGCCAGATTGTAGCTATCCGGGGTGAGAGAGGGAGCTACAACGATCAAGCTCAAATGGAAGCAGCATTTCCCGATTGTAGCTATCCGGGGTGAGAGAGGGAGCTACAACCGCAGCCAATGCGTTTCGGGCTTGCTTGGAGATTGTAGCTATCCGGGGTGAGAGAGGGAGCTACAACGGGGCGGTTCCGGCAAAGGCGTCCCGCAGCGATTGTAGCTATCCGGGGTGAGAGAGGGAGCTACAACTGAGACATCCGGCGATGAAACCGCCCCCAAGATTGTAGCTATCCGGGGTGAGAGAGGGAGCTACAACCGAGGAGGAGGCCCAGGCGCTGGCTGAGTTGATTGTAGCTATCCGGGGTGAGAGAGGGAGCTACAACCCGTGGCCAAGCCCTTGTGTGCGTAGGGTGGATTGTAGCTATCCGGGGTGAGAGAGGGAGCTACAACCGCTCCGGGTTGTACGTGTCGAGCGCCGGGGATTGTAGCTATCCGGGGTGAGAGAGGGAGCTACAACCCATAGCTGGGCACCGCGACGCGGCGCACGGATTGTAGCTATCCGGGGTGAGAGAGGGAGCTACAACCGCCGGCCACGCCACGCCGCATAGGCCGGCGATTGTAGCTATCCGGGGTGAGAGAGGGAGCTACAACGGATGAATGAGCCAAGCCAAAGCCTAGTGCGATTGTAGCTATCCGGGGTGAGAGAGGGAGCTACAACTCGCTGTAACTCTCGGCTTCCGCGTCAAGCGATTGTAGCTATCCGGGGTGAGAGAGGGAGCTACAACCTGATGTGGTGGGATATGCGAGCTGTCAAAGATTGTAGCTATCCGGGGTGAGAGAGGGAGCTACAACCGCGCTATATCCTCCTCGAATCGCGTGCGGGATTGTAGCTATCCGGGGTGAGAGAGGGAGCTACAACCCGGCCGGTGCTTGATCCACCAAACAAAAAGATTGTAGCTATCCGGGGTGAGAGAGGGAGCTACAACATGTCGCCGTCGTTCATGCTTTACCCTTTTCGATTGTAGCTATCCGGGGTGAGAGAGGGAGCTACAACAAGAGGATGTGGGCGACCTCGTGGTCGATGGATTGTAGCTATCCGGGGTGAGAGAGGGAGCTACAACCCCACGAAGCCGCGAAAGAACTGCGCGAAGGATTGTAGCTATCCGGGGTGAGAGAGGGAGCTACAACCACGTTGGCTGCATCGCCCTAACCGGAGTGGATTGTAGCTATCCGGGGTGAGAGAGGGAGCTACAACCTCTTCTTAGTGCGCAGCACGGCGCCAAGCGATTGTAGCTATCCGGGGTGAGAGAGGGAGCTACAACCCGTGCCGCTGGCCTGCTTGGTCACCAAGAGATTGTAGCTATCCGGGGTGAGAGAGGGAGCTACAACCGCGATAGCACATGATGTCCGACGGCGGCAGATTGTAGCTATCCGGGGTGAGAGAGGGAGCTACAACCCCGCCGCGAGTGCGGCATCACCGAAGCGCGATTGTAGCTATCCGGGGTGAGAGAGGGAGCTACAACGCTGCGTCGAATTCATACGACCCGGTGGCGGATTGTAGCTATCCGGGGTGAGAGAGGGAGCTACAACACACGATTACGGCGGTCGACAACTATGCCAGATTGTAGCTATCCGGGGTGAGAGAGGGAGCTACAACTGCTTGGAATAGACGGCACGGCAGAAATGGGATTGTAGCTATCCGGGGTGAGAGAGGGAGCTACAACAGGTAGCCGAGCGGGGGCGTGGTGACCGTGGATTGTAGCTATCCGGGGTGAGAGAGGGAGCTACAACGTTAGGCCGACAGGGGGAGATTGCTGGTGCGATTGTAGCTATCCGGGGTGAGAGAGGGAGCTACAACCTCATGATCGACGGATGTGCCAAAACCCGGCACACCCCTCAATCATGAAGTTCTTGCTTCGCAAGGTCAGCAAGAAAGTGAATCCCTACGCGCCCTCTCGCGCAAGAGTCG
>MHZX01000061.1:41349-42537 GCA_001828935.1 Rhodocyclales bacterium RIFCSPLOWO2_02_FULL_63_24 | reverse complement strand
GACGACGCCAACCAGACCGGCCAGATGCTGGCGGCCCTGCTGGGCTGGTCGCAAGCCACCTTCGCCTCCAAGGTGGTGGTGGCCGACGGCAAGGCCACCGTCACCCGCGAAGTCGACGGCGGCCTGGAAACCATCGAGATCAGCCTGCCGGCGATCATTACTACCGACCTGCGCCTCAACGAGCCGCGCTATGCAACGTTGCCCAACATCATGAAGGCGAAGAAGAAGCCGATGGAGATCGTCAAGCCGGCCGACCTCGGCGTCGACGTCGCGCCGCGCCTGGCCACCGTCACCGTTACCGAACCGCCCAAGCGCAGCGCCGGCATCAAGGTCGCCGATGTCGCCACCCTGATCGACAAACTCAAGAACGAAGCCAAGGTGATCGCATGAGCCTCCTCGTCATCGCAGAACACGACAACGCCAGTCTCAAGACGGCGACCCTGAATGCCGTCACCGCCGCCGCCAAGATCGGCGCGCAGTTGGGTACGGAGATCCATATCCTCGTTGCCGGCGCCAACTGCGGCGTCGTCGCCGAACAAGCGGCGAAAGTGGCCGGCGTCGCCAAGGTCAAAGTGGCCGACGCCGCCCACTATGGCGACCAGACGGGTGAGAATCTCGCGGCCCTGATCGTCGCCAACGCAGCGGGCTACAGCCACATCCTGGCGGCGGCCACCAGCATCGGCAAGAACACCCTGCCGCGCGTCGCGGCGCTGCTCGACGTGGCGCAGGTCTCGGAAATCATCAGCGTGGTCGATGCCGACACCTTCGTCCGCCCGATCTATGCCGGCAACGCCCTGGCGACGGTCAAGAGCAGCGATGCGACCAAGGTCATCACCGTGCGCACCACCGGCTTCGATGCCGCAGAGAATTCGGGCGGCAGTGCCACCATTGAAGCGATCACGGCCGGCCCGGATCTGGGGCAAGCCAAGCTCGTTAGCCGCGAGCTGACCAAGTCGGCGCGGCCGGAACTGGCGGCGGCCAAGATCATCGTTTCGGGCGGTCGCGGCATGGGCAATGGCGAGAACTACCATGCGCTGCTGGAACCCCTGGCCGACAAGCTGGGAGCGGCCCTCGGCGCCTCCCGTGCGGCGGTCGATGCGGGCTTCGTGCCCAACGACTACCAGGTGGGCCAGACCGGCAAGATCGTCGCGCCGCAGCTCTACATCGCGATCGGTATTTCGGGGGCGA
>MHZX01000061.1:3390-41325 GCA_001828935.1 Rhodocyclales bacterium RIFCSPLOWO2_02_FULL_63_24 | reverse complement strand
GGGGCGATCCAGCATCTGGCGGGGATGAAGGATTCGAAGGTGATCGTGGCGATCAACAAGGACCCCGATGCGCCGATCTTCCAGGTCGCCGACTATGGGCTGGTCGCCGATTTGTTCGCCGCCGTGCCGGAACTTACCGCGGCACTGTAAAACGCATCCGTCATGAACTTCCCCGACGCCCTGTTTCCGCAAGCTTGGGCGCTCGGGGCGTTCCTTCCCCTGCTGGCAATTTGGCTGTGGTGCTTCTGGACGGCGCCGTGGCGGCGGCTGGCCGATTCCGGTCAGCTGAACGTCTGGCTCGGCACTGTGGTGATGCTGGTGCTGGTCTGGAGCATGCAGGCCGGAGTCAAGCCGGGTCTCAACCTGCACTTCCTCGGCGCCACGATGTTCGCGCTGATGTTCGGCCGTCAACTGGCGATCATCGGCCTGTCGTTGGTGCTGGTCGGTGTGACGCTCAACGGCGAACTGCAGGGACACGCGGGCTGGCTTGCGTACGGCCTCAATGCGCTGGTGCTGGCGGTATTCCCGGTCTTGCTGGCAGACCTGATCCGACGCGGCGTCGAGCGTTTCCTGCCCGATAATTTCTTCATCTATGTATTCGTCACGGCGTTTTTCGGCGCAGCGGCATCCGTCATGGCTACCGGCCTGCTGGCCAGCGTTCTGTTGTGGCTGGCCGGCGTGTATCCGGCGCCGACATTGCTGGACGACTACCTGCCCTACTATTTTCTGCTGGGTTTCGCCGAGGCCTGGCTCAACGGCGCCCTGGTGACGCTGATGGTGGTTTATCAGCCGCACTGGGTCGGCAGTTTCGACGACCGGCGCTATCTTCTGAATAAATGATAACGGAGTAAGACTATGAGCAGCTATGCCGCCCCATTGAAGGACATGCACTTCGCTCTGACCGAACTGGCGGGCCTCGACAAGGTGGCCGCGTTGCCGGGCTACGAGGAGGCGACGGAAGACGTGGTCGAAGCGATTCTCGACGAATCCGCGAAGTTCACCGGCGGCGTGCTGGACCCGCTCAATTACAGCGGCGATCAGGAGGGTGCCAAGTGGGCCGACAAGTCGGTGACCATGCCCAAGGGCTTCAAGGACGCCTACCGGCAGTTCGTCGACAACGGCTGGAACGCGCTTTCGGGCAACCCCGAGCATGGCGGCCAGGGCCTGCCCAAAGTCGTCTCGGCGGCGGTGCAGGAAATGTGGAAGTCCGCCAACATCTCTTTCTCGCTGTGCCCGCTGCTCACGCTCGGCGCGATCGAGGCGCTGGAGCTGGCCGGCAACGACCAGCAGAAGGCGATGTACCTGCCCAACATGATTTCCGGCAACTGGACCGGCACCATGAACATCACCGAACCCCAGGCCGGCTCCGACCTGGCGGCGATCCGCTCGCGCGCCGTGCCGCAGGGCGACGGCACTTACAAGATATTCGGCCAGAAGATTTTCATCACCTACGGCGATCACGACATGGCAGAGAACACCATTCACCTGGTGCTCGCCCGCACCCCGGATGCGCCGGAAGGCGTCAAGGGCATTTCGCTGTTCGTGGTGCCCAAGTTCCTGGTGAACCCGGATGGCTCGCTGGGCGCGCGCAACGACACGTATTGCGTCTCGATCGAGCACAAGCTCGGCATCCACGCCAGCCCGACCTGCGTCATGGCGCTGGGCGACAATGGCGGTGCGATCGGCACCCTGGTGGGTCAGGAGAACCAGGGCCTCAAGTACATGTTTGTCATGATGAACGCGGCGCGCTTTGCGGTCGGGCTCGAAGGCCTGGCGATCGCCGAGCGTGCCTATCAGCATGCCGTGGCCTACGCGCGCGAACGCGTGCAGGGGCGCGCCATTGAAGGTTCGGCGAGCGGCGTGCCGATCATCAAGCATCCCGACATCCGCCGCATGCTGATGCTGATGCGTTCGAACGTGGAAGCCATGCGCGCGCTGGCCTATTCGGTCGCCGCTGCGCACGATGCAGCCGCGCGCCATCCCGACCCGGCCGAGCGTGCGCAGAATCAGGCCTATGTCGATCTGATGATTCCGGTGGTCAAGGGCTGGAGCACCGAGACCGGCAACGAGATGGCTTACCTGGGCGTGCAGGTGCACGGCGGCATGGGCTTCATCGAGGAAACCGGCGCCGCGCAGTACATGCGCGATGCCCGCATCACGACGATTTACGAAGGCACCACCGGCATCCAGGCCAACGATCTGATGGGGCGCAAGATTGCCCGCGAAGGCGGCGCCACGGTGAAAGCCGTGATCGGCATGATGCAGCAGACGCGCAGCGAGGTTATGCAGCAGTCGGGGGCCGGGTTCGCCGCCATCGCCGCGGCGCTGGGGCGCGGCATCGAGGCCCTGCAGCAGGCGAGCGACCACATCGTGGCCAACTACGGCAGCGACGTGCGCGCGGTGGCGGCGGGTGCCGTGCCTTTCCTGCGCCTGATGGGCGTCGTCTCCGGCGGCTGGATGATGGCGCGCGCCGCACTCGTGGCGCAGGGCAAGATCGCCGGCGGCAACGCCGATCCTTTCTACCCGGCGAAAATCGCTACGGCGCATTTCTATGCCGATCACGTCATGTCCGCCGCGGCCGGCCTGGCGCAGGAAGTGGTGCAAGGTGGGGCAAGCGCTTTGTCGCTGGATGAAGCGATGTTCTGATACAGTTGGCGAGACCATGAAGTATTTGCTTTCCGCTCTCGCCGTATTTTTCTGCACCGGTTCCGCCTTCGCACTGGGCCTCGGCGAGGCCGAGGGGCGGGCCGTCATCGGTCTCCCGTTGCAGCTCACGATTCCGATCCTGGGATCCCAGGGCGATCCGGCGCAAACCGCATGCGCAAGCCTGCAGGCCGAGGGCGACGACGAGGGCCAAGGCAACATTCGTATCAAGGTCGAGGGCGATCGACTGCATCTATCCACGGCACGGGCGCTCAACCTGCCGATACTCCAGTTTCGCATCCGTCTGGGATGCTCGAGTCCTTTCGAACGCAGCTTCGTGATCCTGGCCGAACCTGCGCCAAGCGCGGTGCCGGTTCTCCCGGTTCGCGCCGAGGCGCCTGCGACCGTCAACGGTGAGGCGCCATCCGCCGCACCGAAAGCAGTGGCAGAAACCGCCGTCCAGCGCAGCATCGTTTTGATGTCATCCACCTCGCTACGCATGCTTTCACGTCAGCGCTATCCCGGCGACTCCAGTATCCGGGTGAATTTCATCCGGCGCGTGGCAGCGGCCAATCCGGATTTGTTTGCCAGCGAGGAGGTCGCCTTCGATCAGCGCCTGGCGGCCGGTACCCGACTGCTGTTACCGCCCGGACTGCCTGCGCCGCAGAAATTGGACTCGGCGGCAACGCAGGCGGGGGGCGGCTCGCGATCGGCGACGCGACGTGAGACATCGGCGCCTTCCGTCGGTTCGAAACCGAAACCGGAGTCCGGTCGCGGACGGGGGCGTTTGATCATAGGCGCCGCAGGCTTGGCGGCGGCGAAGGGGCCGAGCACGGCTGAACTGAACGAGTCCATCGATCGCCTGATCGAGGTGATGAACCAGCAGATCATGGTGCAGATCGCAATGACCGAGCGCATCAAGTCGGTCGAAGCGGATCTTGCGGAACTGAAGCGTCAGGTGGTTGCGGAAAGGCAGCGCACCGCGCAGCTGGAATCCGAACTGAAGACCGTGCGCGAATCGGTAGAGCGCAAGGACACGATTCAACTGCTGCTGCTGATCTTGCTCGCGGGCATGGCCGGCGCCGGGATGCTGAGCTGGATATCGCGCCGCAAGGCCGTCGCGGCGCTGTCGCTTGCCGCGGATGGCGTCGACTTTCCGGGAGGGCTTTCGTCACGGGGAGCGACTTCCTCCGGCGTGTCGCCGGCGCCGACTCCTGCGCCGAGCAGTCGCACGCCGCCCATGCCTTCCGCCTTTGACGCCGTGGCGGACCAGCGCGACGACATCCTGCCGCCCGGGACACTGCGTTAGTTGCCTGCCGCGGGTTTCGCGCGCCATGTGCGTGTCGCTAGCTGAACGGCATAGCGGCAGATATATCCATCTCGGTGGTAAGGGTTATGCGTGGATATCGCATCGGCTCCGCGCTGCCGATCCGCTTGCTGCCTTGTTTCCCGCAGGCTAGACTGGGAGCGGGTTTCGCGCGATCGGCAGCGATCACCCGGCAGTCCCAATCGGCGGGTGCTGGTCAGCCCACGCAAGCGGTTAACGGAGTTACCGAGATGAACAAAAGCGGCCCTCAGACCGACCAGCACTCTTTCTCCGATGTCGATGCGAATTTCCACTTGCTTGCATTTCCCGCACGTCTGTTGGTCTGGACCAGCGACGCGGCCGGGCTGTGTGACTTCGTCAGTCCTTCCTGGACGGACTTTACCGGGCGCGACAGATCGCAGGAATTGGGCCTGGGATGGCTGGATCGGGTTCATCCGGAGGATCGCGAGGTTCTGGTGCGGGGCGTGGATGAGGCGCGAGGTAGCCGGGAGCCGTTCCAGCTCCTGTATCGCTACCTGCGTGAAGACGGGGTGTTTCGCTGGTTTGTGAACCAGGGAATGCCGCGCAGCACCCCGCAGGGTGATTTCGCGGGATATCTTGGCCTGTGTTTCGACGTCAGCGCTTACCAGGGAGGGGAAGCCGAACTGGAGCAATCCGCCCGGCTCATGATTTCCCTGCTCAAGCAGACCCGCCTGATCGCGGTGGTGCTGGACGCCCATGGACATGTGCAGTTCTCGAACGGGGGCCTGAGCCGCTTGCTGAAGCGCAGCGGCGTCGAACTCGTGGGATGCAAACTGTTCGAACGTCATCTTGCCGCCGGCAATCGCGATTTGCTGGAACTGCTCTATCCCGAATCGACCCAGAATGCGCATTTCCCGGCCGAGTTCGAATCGGAGTTATTGGCGAGCGATGACCAGTCCCATCATGTTTCGTGGCATGCGGTGGTCCTCCGGGAAGGCGCCGGTCGGGTGAAATGCACGGTGCTCATCGGCGAGGATGTGACCGATCTGCACCGCGAAGAAACTCACGCAGCGCTTTGCGCCAGGGCGTTCGAGGCGACCGACCACGCGATGGTGGTGACCGGCATGGATGGCGCCATCATTTCGGTCAATACCGCGTTCACGCGCTTGACGGGCTACAGCCGGGACGAAGCGCTGGGCAACAATCCACGCATGCTCAAGTCGGGCCGGCACGAGCAGGCGTTTTACGAGCACATGTGGGCGACGCTGCTCGCCAGCGACCATTGGCACGGCGACGTCTGGGATCGTCGCAAGGATGGCAGCATCTATCCGAAATACCTGTCGATCAGCGCGATCAGGAATCCAAGCGGGCAACTGACCCACTACGTCGGAATTTTTTACGACAATTCGGAACGCCGGACCGTCGAGGAACGGCTCGATCGCCTCGCCCATTTTGATGCGCTGACCGGCATGCCGAATCGCTGCCTGCTGCTCGATCGGCTCGATCAGGCGATCGAGCGGGCGATTCGCCTCGGGAGCAAGGTGGCGTTGCTGTACCTTGATCTGGACCACTTCAAACAGGTCAACGACACTCTTGGGCATGGCGCTGGCGACGAATTGCTGAAGGGAGCGGCACTGCGCATGAGGGCCAATGTGCGTGCAGTGGATACGGTCGCGCGTCTGGGTGGTGACGAATTCGTCGTGCTGGTGCCGGACATTGCACAGATCGAGGATGTGGCCATCGTCGCCAGGAAGCTGCTGGAGGCATTGACGCCGACCTACGAGCTGGAGGGGCGGGCGGTGGTATCCACTCCCAGCATCGGTATCAGCATTTATCCCGACGACAGCCGCGATATGGACGAGCTGCTGAAACATGCCGACACCGCCATGTATCAGGTCAAGCAGAGCGGTCGCAGCAACTACCGGTTTTTCAACGGTGCCAGTCCGCCGCAGTGATCGCCGGACTGACGCGGACTGGCGAGCGCCCGTCGTCCGTCGCTTACCTTACATCTGCTGGTAAATCGGTCCCTCGCCGCCTTGCGGCACCACCCAGTTGATGTTCTGCGTCGGATCCTTGATGTCGCAGGTCTTGCAGTGCACGCAGTTCTGCGCGTTGATCTGCAGGCGCGGATTGCTCCCGGTGTCGTCGCGCACGATCTCGTACACGCCAGCGGGGCAATAGCGCTGCTCGGGGGCGTCGTAGAGCGCCAGATTGGTGCTGATCGGTACGTCCGCATTCTTGAGTTGCAGGTGGCAGGGCTGGTCTTCCTCGTGATTGGTATTCGAAAGAAAAACCGACGAGAGCCGATCGAAAGTCAGCACGCCGTCGGGCTTCGGGTAGGCGATCGGCTTGCATTCGGCCGCCGGCTTGAGCTTCAGGTGATCCGCGGAGTTGTGCAGCGTCCACGGCGCCTTGCCGCGCAGCAGCACCTGATCGATGCCGAACATCACCGAGCCGGTCCATAGGCCTTTCGCCATCCAGGGCTTGAAGTTGCGCGCGGTGTGGAGTTCGTCGTACAGCCAGGATGCGCGGAAGGCTTCCGGGTAGGCCGTCAACGCGTCATTGGCACGGCCGGCGGCCAGCGCCGCGGCAGCGGCCTCGGCAGCCAGCATGCCGCTCTTGATCGCGGCGTGGCTACCCTTGATGCGCGAGGCGACCAGCAGGCCGGCGTCGTCGCCGAGCAGCGCCCCGCCGGGGAAGTCGAGCTTCGGCAGCGACTGCAGGCCGCCTGCTGCCAGCGCGCGTGCGCCGTACGCCAGGCGCTTGCCCCCCTTGAACAGCGGCGCGATCTGCGGATGGGTCTTCATGCGCTGCATTTCCTCGAAGGGCGAGAGGAAGGGATTCTTGTAGCCGAGGCCGACCACCAGGCCGAGGGACACCAGGTTCTCGCCGAAGTGGTAGATGAAGCCGCCACCGTAGGTGTCGGATTTCATCGGCCAGCCGAAGGTGTGCATCACCAGGCCTTTCTCGTGCTGCTCGGGATCGATCTCCCAGAGTTCCTTGATGCCGATGGCGTAGGTCTGCGGATCGGATGCGGCGCGCAGCTTGAACTTTTCCTCGATCTGCTTGCCGAGGTGGCCGCGGCAGCCTTCGGCAAACAGGGTGTACTTGGCAAGCAATTCCATGCCCGGCTGATGATTGGCGGTGGGCTGGCCGTCGCGGCCGACGCCCATGTCGCCAGTAGCCACCCCACGCACCGCGCCCTGATCGTCGTAGAGCACCTCGGCACCGGCAAAGCCGGGGTAGATTTCGACGCCCAGCGCCTCGGCCTGGGCGCCCAACCAGCGGCACATCTGGCCGAGGCTGATGATGTAGTTGCCGTGGTTCTGGAAGCAGCCCGGTAGCAGCAGGGTGGGCAGGTCGACAAAACCGTGCTGGGTCAGGAAGGCGAAGCGGTCGCGGCTGACCGCCGTATCCATCGGCGCACCCTGCGCCTGCCAGTCGGGAATCAACTCGGTCAGCGCACGCGGATCCATGACCGCGCCGGAGAGGATATGGGCGCCGATTTCCGAGCCTTTCTCGATCAGGCAGACGTTGATCTCGGCATTGATCTGCTTGAGGCGGATCGCCGCGGCAAGTCCCGCCGGGCCACCGCCCACGATGACGACATCGAACTCCATTGCTTCGCGCTGCATGCTGACCCCGATCGATTGATTTGATCGCGAGATTATAATCTTGAAGTCTTCTATAACACCTCGGACTTCACCCCCATGGAACACCATCGCAAGCTCGTGTACAGCAACCAAATGCCGATTCGCTGGGGCGATCAGGACGCCATGGGGCACGTCAATAACACGGTCTATTTCCGCTACATGGAACAGGCGCGCATTGAATGGCTGGAGACTTTCGGTTTCGGTACTTCGGCGACGCAGACCGAAGGCCCGGTCATCGTCAATGCGAGTTGCACCTTTCTGATTCCCTTCACCTATCCGGGCAGCGTCGACTGCCGCATGTTCTGCGGCGCGCCGGGGCGCAGCAGCGTGCCGACCTATTACGAAATGCGCCTGGTCGGCGACGAGCGCATCTACGCTGAAGGCGCGGCCAAGCTGGTGTGGATCAATCCCTCGACGGGGAAATCGATTCCCCTGCCCGATGCCATGCGCGCGAGTTGTTTGTAGCACCCACCGAGAACAGGGATTGAACATGACTATAGCCACCAAGCCGATCTGGCAACCCTCGCCACAACGCGTCGCCGGCACCCGCCTCAGCGCATTCATGGTCGCGGCCGGGAAACGCTGGAATCGCCGTCTCGCCAGCGCCGACTATTCATTGCTGCATGCCTGGTCGATCGAGCATCCGGAGGAGTTCTGGACTTCGGTCTGGGAATTCGGCGAGGTACGCGGCGAGATGGGCACGACGGTCGTCGTCGATCGCGAAAAAATGCCCGGCGCGAAATGGTTCCCCGAAGCGCGCTTGAACTTCGCCGAGAACCTGTTGCGCCGGCGCGATGCTTCGGATGCGCTGGTGTTCTGGGGTGAGGACAAGGTCAGGGGCCGGGCCAGCCACGCCGAACTGTACCGCGCCGTGGCGCAGACCGCCGCCGCGCTGCGCGCCATGGGCGTGGCCAAGGGCGACCGCGTCGCTGCCTACCTGCCCAACCTGCCAGCCACCGTAGTGGCGATGCTGGCCACCGCCTCGATTGGCGCCATCTTCTCTTCCGCCTCGCCCGACTTCGGCGTGCAGGGTGTGCTCGACCGCTTCGGCCAGATTGAGCCGAAAGTACTGTTCGCCTGCGACGGCTACTGGTACAACGGCAAGGTCATCGTTTGCATAGACAAGGTGGTCGAGATCGCTGCGCGCATGCCGTCGCTGGAACGTGTCGTCGTCGTGCCGTATGCGGGAAATGCGGCGGGTTCGGATGACGACATCGCGGCGGTGACACGCGGCGTGTCGCTGGCCGATTTCCTCGCGCCCTTCGCCGCTGAGCGGGAAATCCGCTTCGAGCAACTGCCCTTCGACCATCCGCTCTACATCATGTATTCCTCGGGCACCACCGGCGTACCCAAGTGCATCGTGCATTGCGCGGGCGGCGCGCTGCTGCAGCACCTCAAGGAACACCAGCTGCAGGCCGACGTAAAGCCAGGCGATCGCCTGTTCTACTTCACCACCTGCGGCTGGATGATGTGGAACTGGCTGGTCTCCGGCCTCGCCTCGGGCGCGACCTTGCTGCTCTACGACGGCTCGCCCTTCGTCGGCCGCGGCAGCATCCTGTTCGACTACGCCGATGCCGAAGGCATGACGCATTTCGGCACCTCGGCCAAGTTCATCGACGCCATCGCCAAGATCGATCTGCAGCCGCGCCGGACGCACAAGCTGGCACCTCTGCGCGCGATGTTCTCCACCGGCAGCCCGCTGGTGGCCGAAGGCTTCGATTACGTTTATGCGAACATCAAACAGGACATCCAGCTCGCCTCGATTTCCGGCGGCACTGACATCATTTCCTGCTTCGTGCTCGGCAATCCCAACGGTCCTGTGTATCGCGGCGAAATCCAGTGTGCCGGCCTCGGCATGGCGGTCGACGTGTTCGACGACGAGGGCCGTCCGCTACGCGGCGAAAAGGGCGAACTGGTATGCACGCGGTCCTTCCCGGTGATGCCGATCGGCTTTTGGAAGGACGAGGGCGGCGCAAAGTATCGGGCCGCCTACTTCGAGCGCTTCGACAATATCTGGTGCCATGGCGACTTCGCCGAGCGCACCGCGAACGATAGCTTCATTATTTACGGTCGGTCGGATGCGACGCTCAATCCCGGCGGCGTGCGGATCGGTACCGCGGAAATCTATCGGCAGGTGGAAAAACTCGGCGAGGTGGTCGAATCGTTGGTGATTGGGCAGGACTGGCCGCCCGGCAACAGCGGCGACGTGCGCGTGGTGCTGTTCGTCAAGCTGCGCGAAGGCATGCTGCTCGACGACGCATTGGCCACCCGCATCAAACAGGTGATACGCGACAACACTACGCCGCGCCATGTGCCGGCGAAAATCCTTCAGGTCGGCGATATTCCGCGTACCAAGAGCGGCAAGATCGTCGAATTGGCCGTGCGCAATGTGGTGCACGGCGAGGCGGTGAAGAATGTCGAAGCTCTGGCCAATCCGGAAGCCCTGGATGGGTTTCGTCACCGCGCAGAGCTTTCCGATTGAATGTTTTATGTCTAATATAATAGAATAAAAGATACTCCGGCGTAGATCGGAGTCTGTTCAGGGCAACCCCGGGCGAAAGGCCGGGGGCGCAAAGTTCCAGTCTAAAGGCCATTGGCCCACGATCGGGGAACCGCCAGGGAGGCTTGCTATTGGCTTGTTCCACCGGGTTCAATCGTTGTACGTCGACTTTGGTGGCGCGACGACCGCCAGCTCCCTGTCACTCGAGTGTAAAGGGGAGAAGTCGATGCTTGCGTCCATGACGGTTAGAAAGATCATTGCCATATCGTCGGCATTTACGGTGCTTCTTGTGGCGATCCTGCTTGGGGTGGTGTGGAACGGCTTTACGCGCGGCATCGAGGTTACCCGCCACGAGCACGAGGTGACGCAGAAGGCCATCCTGGCAATGCTGGAGGCGCGTTTTCACGTTGTTCAGGTCCAGCAATTCATTTCCGACGTGTCCGCGACCGGCGATCGCGAAGGCTTGAAGGCCGCGGAACAACATCTTGGCGGCGCTCGCCGCAACGTCGCCGACTTGGCCCGGTTGCTGCCGGATACCGTGTCGCGGGTCACCTCGATCGAAACCCGCCTCGGACAGTTTCACGCAGTGGGAATTCGGATGGCCGAGGCCTACGTGAGCAGTGGCCGGGAAGCCGGCAACGCAATCATGAAGACCGCCAACGACGGTTTTGACGCCCGTGCCGAGGCGCTGAACGTTGAATTGGAAAAACTGGAGACGGAGGTCAGGCAGCGCATGGCCGCGACTGCGGAGGAAACCGAGGCGAGCATCCGTTTTGCGCGTCTGATCAGTCTGCTCCTGGGAGGAGGCGTAGCGCTGTTGGCCACGATTTCCGGCTGGCTGCTTTACCGGGCGCTGCTGCGGATGCTGGGGGGGGAACCGGCCGCGGCCATGGCGGCGGTGCACCGTATCGCCGAGGGCGACCTGGGGTACAACCCGGTACTGGATGCGGCCCAAGCTGGAATGTTGCTTGCGTTGGCGCAAATGCGAACCAATTTGCAGCGTCTGGTTGCGGATATCAAGGGCGGTGCCGTGACCTTGAGCGGGTCTGCGGGGAAGTTACTCGAGCGGGCTGGGCGGGCCAAAGCCACCGCGGAACGTCAGGCTGCAACGGCAGAGGGCATCGCCGCCGCTACCGAGGAGCTCGCGGTATCGGTTCGCTCGATTGCCGACAATGCCCGCCTGGCTGAGGAAATCACCGGCAATGGCGGCCGGTTGGCCGACGAGGGGGCGAAAGTGATCCAGGAGGCGGCTCGGGCGCTGGACGAAATCGTGGCCGCGGTCAAGGACTCGGCCACTCAAATCGAATCGCTGGGCGCGCGCTCCGGCGAAATCAGCCAGATTGTCCAGGTCATTCGCGAAATTGCCGACCAGACCAATCTGCTGGCCCTGAACGCTGCCATCGAGGCGGCGCGTGCTGGCGAGTCGGGTCGTGGATTCGCAGTGGTTGCCGACGAGGTACGCAAACTCGCCGAGCGGACTGCCCAATCTACCAGCCAGATCGCTGATGTCATCAGCAAGATTCAGTCTGGTACGAATGCGATCACGGGCAGCATTGGCGATGCGGTCAGCCGCGTTTCCGTTGCGGCGGGGCTGGCGAGTGCCGCCTCGGATTCGATTGCCAGCATTCGCGGCGAATCGGCGCGGGTGATCGTGGCCGTCAAGGAAATCGCGGCGTCGTTGGCGGAGCAGGGGATGGCCTCGCAGAACATGGCGGCCCAGGTCGAAGCAATAGCCGGCGAGACAGACAGCGCAAGGGAGCGTTCGGCGGAGAATGCGGCCGAGGCGGAAACCCTGGTTGCCGTCAGCGAACAAATGCGCGCTGCGGCCCTGGCTTTCAGCGATTGAACTAAGTAGCCGCCTGCTCGAAAGTTTCGATATGCCAGGCTGCGTGGTCATCCAGCGCCAGCGTTCCGACGAGGAAGGGGAGGGCCTGGTTTAGCGCAGCTTCGAGCGTCCACGGCGGATTGATCACGAACATGCCGCTGCCGTGCATGCCGCGACCTTTGGTGGCTGGCGCCCGCACGCTCAAGGTGGCGTGCAGCCAGTGGCTGGCGCCGGCCTTTTTCAGTTTGCCCGGCAGATGATTGGCTTCGATCGTGGGCAGCATCGGGTGCCAGATCAGGTAGGTGCCGGTGGCGAATCGTTTCAAGCAATCCTTGACTGCGCCAGCAACCTTCATGTAGTCACTCTTGATTTCGTAGGAGGGGTCGATCAGCACCAGGCCCCGTCGTGACGGCGGCGGCAATGCGGCTTTCAACACGTCGAAGCCGTCAGCCTGTTCGACGACAACGTGACGGCCGACATCCTTGAATTGGCGGCGCAACAAGGCGAAGTCGGTCGAGTGGAGTTCGCACAGCCGCAGCGTGTCGCGCACCTGAGGGGCGTCCCGCATCAGGTTGGCGGCGATGCGCGGTGATCCGGGGTAGCGACGCAGCGTGGCGCTGCCGTTCAAGGCTCGCACCAGGGCCAAATACCTAGCGAGCGAGGGCGGCAGGTCCTTGCGCTCCCATATCCGTGCAATGCCTTCGACGTATTCCCCGGTACGTTTGGCTTCCGCTGAATCAAGCGCATAGAAGCCCGCGCCCGCATGAGTGTCGACCACCGTGTAGGGCTTGTCCTTGCTGTTCATGTGTTCGATGCAAAGCATGAGCACGAGGTGCTTGAGGACATCGGCGTGGTTGCCGGCGTGGTAGGCGTGACGATAGCTGAGCATGGGAGCGGGATAGAATGCGCGACCATGAATGATACGCAGGGAATCCGGGTTTCAAAACTTCTTGCTGAACGCGGGCTGTGCTCGCGCCGCGAGGCAGATGCTTATATCGAGCGTGGATTGGTGTTTGTCGATGGCCAGCGGGTCACTCAACTCGGCACACGGGCCGCTGCCGACGCGGTGATTACCCTGGCTCCGGAAGCGCGCGCGACGCAGGCGCGGCAGGCCACCCTCCTGCTGCACAAGCCGATCGGTTTTGTGTCCGGCCAGGCCGAGGACGGCCATCAGCCGGCGGCGAGCCTGATCTCGACGAAGACCCAGATGGCAGGGGACCGTCAGCGCTTTCAGCCCTCGCACCTGAAGGGCCTCGCTCCAGCAGGGCGGCTCGATATCGATTCCACGGGATTGCTGGTCCTGACCCAAGATGGCCGCGTCGCGCGACAACTGATCGGCGATGATTCGAAGGTGGAGAAGGAATATCTGGTGCGGGTCGAAGGAACGCTCGACGAGCGCGGCCTTGCGCTGCTCAATCATGGACTGGAACTGGATGGCAAGAAGCTGCGTCCAGCCAAGGTCGCCTGGGCGAATCCTGAACAGCTGCGCTTTGTCCTGACCGAGGGCCGCAAGCGGCAGATTCGACGCATGTGCGAACTGGTCGGCCTGCGCGTGACCGGCTTGAAACGAGTACGCATCGGTCGCGTGCGCCTGGGAGACTTGCCCTTGGGGCAGTGGCGCTTCCTGAGGGAAAACGAACTCTTTTGAGCAGCGCCTAGATCGAGAATATTTTCAGGTAGGCGGCGATGCCGGGATTCACGTTATTGTCGAGTCTCGCAGCTTGCGCGCTAACGGCCTGCTGGGCGGCGGCGGCCTGAGCCTGTTGTTCCACCTGCTGGCTCTCAAGTATTTTGGCGCGACTGGTCAGCGTATTTACCGAACGGCCAATGTTTCCATTCGCAGAGAGTTCCCGCGTGGCGGTCCGATCCACTTGCTGCCCGATTTTCGACAAGGTGCCGCGCAGTGCATCTGGATTGACTTTCAACGCGGCATCGAATTTCTCTTCGTCGATGGCGAGCGTACGGTCCTTCTGCCGGGTAATTCCAATCTGCTTCAGGTCGGCCGCAGTGGCTGCATCGGTGCTGATGGATCGCCGCAGATCGCTTTCCGCCGCGCGTGCACGACTGCTATCCCCAAGCGTGGCTTGCGCCGTGGTGGCGGCTTTGGCGGTTTGAGCCGCGCTGTTGAACGCTTTGACGAAATTGCTGGCCGCCTTCTTGATGTCGGCGTCCGTTGCCGTCTGCTTGCTGCTGCTGAGTGCTCGCGAGTTTGTCTGGACATCGGAGAACGACGACTTCAGCTTGCCGAATGAAGACAATTCCACCGATACGAGCTCACGCTGCTGTTGAACTCGTTTGTCGGCTTTTTGAAAAGCCTGCTTTACAGGGTCGCTGCTTTCCGTCCTACTGGTCCGGGATTCAATCAGGCTGGCTGCGGATACAGCAGCACTGATACTGGCAATATCCATCGCATACCTCGCAAATCTCCGATTTCAAAGTTGAATATAGCATTCATGCGGTATTGCGCAATGGCGCAGGCGGGCTTGACTTGACGGATGAGCTTGCCGAGTATGTGCGAATGGACGCAGACGACGAAATTTCCCGCAGCGAGAATCAGCCCCCGGTGGTGCCCGGACGGTCGCGGCGTGTCTTGTGGACGATTGGTCTGCTGGCCTTGGCAATCGTCACTATCGCGGCGTTTGGCGCCTATCGGCAGCCGGAACTGCTGCTGAACCTTATGGGGCTTCGTTACTGCGGCTGACCGCTTCGGCTTGCGCGGCCTGATGCGCGGCCAGCAGCATGGCCGAGGTGGCTTCGTCGACGCCAAGGCGGCGAATCAATGCGGGCTGGTCGATGCGCAACAACTCCCTGATGCCTTTGAAGTCGTCGGGTAGAGCAGGGTCATTCCAGCTGTTGGCCGAGTGGCGGGCCAGATCCACAGCCAGCTTCACGTTCCGCACTCGGGGATTTTCGGCGTGTTGGTTGTCCATCAACTGGGTCAGCAACTGTGGCAGGTGCCAGGTTTCGGCGAGCGCCATTTTCAGCTGATACAAGGGGATGCCATAGATTTCGGTTTGAATGATCGCGGAACGTTGATTGCGGTGGGTGTTTTGGGCATCTCGCACCTGGATGGCAATCTTGGGCGCAAAGCACCACATGAGCAGCTCTGCCATATCGTGAAGCAGAGCTGCCAAGGTGATTTCGTCGACGTCGAGGTCATGCCGGATGACCGCCCAGTCGCGCGCCCATTGCGCAGCGCGGCGTGCCCGATGGACGACCTTGAGCAATCCGAGCAAGACTTGTGGATGCGGCCGGAGCTGCTCTTCAATCTGCGGCAAATCGTGGAAATCGCGGAAAAATGGCCCGATTCCGATCATCATGATGGCCCGTTCGATGGTGGTGATATCGGTAGTTTGACGTGCTCGGCGATTGGCTTCGATGTAGGCGAGCACCCGCAGGGTCATCATCGGATCGCGTAGGATTGTCCCGGATAAGACGCGACCGTTGACGTTTTCTGCGTTGGCCCGCATGCGCTCCATTTCCTGCACGGTATGGCGCAGCACGGGAAGGTTGGCCTCGCGGAAATAGGCCACCCATGCGTCTAAATCGGCAAAAGGCTGCTCGATCATGGTTGAAAATTCATCATGTTTGAAATTCTGGCATGAGCCGCGCAGCGTCAATCGTTCGGCCGGGTGCCGATTGTGCCCCTTTACAGACCTTGCTTCAAGCACCGTGGCTTGGTATCATGGCGGGCTTCCCTTGCTCCACCCGTTACGCATGCGGGGGGGCTGAAACTCAACCACAAGGAGATTGCATGCGCCATTATGAAGTTGTATTTATCGTCCACCCGGACCAGTCCGAGCAGGTGCCGGCGATGATCGAGCGTTACAAGACGCTGGTCACCGGCCGCAACGGAGCTATCCATCGTCTCGAAGACTGGGGTCGTCGCCAGATGGCCTATCCGATCCAGAAGGTGCACAAAGCCCACTACGTGCTGATGAACATCGAGTGCGATGGTGAAACCCTGGCTGAACTCGAACATGCCTTCAAGTTCAACGACGCGGTGCTGCGCCACCTGACGGTGAAGACGCGCAAGGCCGTGACGATTCCTTCCCCGATGATGAAGGAAGAGAAGTCGCGTTCGCTGACCCAGGGCGAAGCCAAGGCGGAGGCTCCCGCAGCTGCCTGATGGCAACTGAGGAAGCACCGTGCAACCTGACGCAGTTGTCGGGTCGTTTGCTTGAGCGTGGCGCACTGCGCCGCACCCCTGCCGGGATTCCGGTTCTTGAGTTTCTCCTCGCGCATCTCTCGACCCAGGTCGAAGCGGATGTCGAGCGCAAGGTGGAATGCGAGATGGCCTGTGTAGCCATGGGCCGGCCGGCGCAAGTGCTGCTTGCAGCCAAGCCGGGAGACGGGATCAGGGTGGCCGGTTTTCTTGCCGCCAGGAGCCTCAAGCGACGCAGTCCGATGCTGCATGTGAATACAGTCGAATTCGTGGAAGGAACTGAAAATGGCATTCAAGCCGAAGAGTAAAACCAACGTCAAGCGCAAGGACGACAAGGGCCGCAGCCTGTTCAAACGCCGTAAGTTCTGCCGCTTTACGGCAGAGAAGATTGCAGAGATCGACTACAAGGATGTCGAGATTCTGAAGGACTTCATTGCTGAAAACGCCAAGATCATGCCGGCGCGCATCACCGGCACCAAGACGGGCTATCAGCGGCAATTGTCGACCGCCATCAAGCGCGCGCGTTTCCTGGCGCTGCTGCCCTACACCGATCTGCACCAGTAAGCGAGGACACGACCATGCAAATTATTCTGATGGAAAAGGTGGTCAACCTGGGCGGCCTCGGCGACGTGGTCAAGGTCAAGGACGGCTATGCCCGCAACTTCCTGATTCCTCAAGGCAAGGCCAAGCGCGCGACGGAAGCCAACCGCAAGATCTTCGAGGAAAAGCGTGCCGAACTGGAACGCGCCCAAGCCGACGCGGTTGCCGCCGCCCAGGCTCAGGCGGAGAAGCTGGCCGGCCTGATGCTGCAAATCACGCGCAAAACCGGCGTCGATGGCCGCCTGTTCGGTTCCGTGTCGACCCACGACATCGCCGAGGCACTCGCTGCACAAGGCTTCCAGATCGAGAAGTCGGCGATCCGCCTGCCCGAAGGTCCGCTCAAGACCATTGGCGACGCACCGGTCCAGATCGCGCTGCACAGCGATGTGGTGGCGACGGTGACGGTGTCCGTGCTCGGCGAACACTAAGCCGCGCCCCGCCATACAAAAACGGGCCGCTGATTGACGTCAGCGGCCCGTTTTTTTGTCCTCGGGCCTTTGCGCCGGGCCGTATCCAGGCCTATGTCCCGCTTACCTTGGGGCAGCCAGAGATGGCGGCCGGACGATGTTGCAGTGCGCGAATTCGATCCACTGCATTTGCACAGCTTGCCCACAGAATTTCCACAAGTTGTTCACTTATCATGACGCCAAGCGCGGGGTAGACTCCGCGCTTCACATCGGAGACAGCGATGGCCCAGGTACGCGCTTTCAATCCCCCGCAGCCGGTCGATTCCCAGGTCGCCGCGCTCAAGCTTCCGCCGCATTCCATCGAGGCCGAGCAGTCGCTGATCGGCGGCCTGCTGATCGACAACGCGGCATGGGATCGTATTGGCGATGTCGTGCGCGAAACCGACTTTTACCGAGACGACCACCGCCGGATCTTTCGCCACATCGGCAAATTGATCCAGCAGGGGCGGCCGGCCGATGTGGTGACCGTGTATGAATCCATCGAAGTCTCGAACGAGGTGGATCAGACCGGCGGTCTCGGCTATCTCGGTGAGATAGCCAATGCCACGCCCTCGGCGGCCAATATCCGGCGCTATGCCGAGATCGTGCGCGAGCGTGCCATCCTGCGCCAGTTGGTCACGGTTGGCGACGAAATTGCGGGCAATGCGCTGAATCCGGCAGGGCGCGATGTAAAAACCCTGCTCGACGATGCCGAGCAGCGCATTTTCCAGATCGCCGAGGCGGGCAATCGCAGCAACAATGGCTTCGTTGCGATTCAGCCCTTGCTGGGTGAAGTCGTCGAGCGCATGGAAATGCTGCTGGCGCGCGACAGCCAGTCCGACATCACGGGCGTGGCGACCGGTTTCGCCGATCTCGACCGCATGACCTCGGGCCTGCAGCCGGGCGACATGGTGGTGGTCGCTGGCCGTCCGTCGATGGGCAAGACCGCCTTCGCACTCAACATCGCCGAGCATGTCGGCGTCGAACTGCGGTTGCCGGTGGCGATTTTCAGCCTGGAAATGTCCGGGCCGCAGCTCGCCACGCGCTTCCTCTCCTCGGTCGGTCGCATCGACCAGGGCAAGCTGCGCACCGGTCGCCTCACCGACGACGAATGGGATCGCATGACGGTGGCCCTGGGCAAGCTGCACGAGGCGCCGATCCACATCGACGAGACCGGTGCCATCAACTCGACCGACCTGCGCGCCCGCGCCCGGCGCCTGCACCGGCAGTTCGGCAAGCTCGGTCTGATCATCATCGACTACCTGCAGCTGATGAGTTCCAATCGCGACGGCGAGAATCGCGCCACTGAGATTTCGGAAATTTCGCGCTCGATCAAGGCGCTGGCGAAGGAATTGCAGGTGCCGATCATTGCCCTCTCGCAGCTTTCGCGGAAAGTCGAGGAGCGCACCGACAAGCGCCCATTGATGAGCGATTTGCGCGAGTCGGGCGCCATCGAACAGGATGCCGATATCATCCTGATGATGTATCGCGAGGAGTACTACAAGCCCGACACGCAGGACAAAGGTACGGCCGAGGCGATCATCGGCAAGCATCGCAACGGCCCGGTCGGCACCGTGCGACTGACCTTCCTCGGCGAATACACCAAGTTCGAGAATTTCGCTGCGGGGTCGACTTCCTACCGCGGCTGAAATGCCGGGCCACCGACGGGGCGGGTCCGGGCGGCGGCTTTTCCTTAGAGCACTTCCGCCGCGTGATCGGCAAGTCGCGAGCGCTCGCCGCGCTGTAGCGTGACATGTCCCGAATGCGACCAACCCTTGAAGCGATCCACCACGTAGGTGAGGCCTGAACTGCCCTCGGTCAGGTAGGGCGTATCGATCTGGGCGATGTTGCCCAGACAGACTACCTTGGTGCCGGGACCGGCGCGGGTGATCAGGGTCTTCATCTGCTTCGGCGTCAGGTTCTGCGCCTCGTCGATGATGAGGAACTTGTTCATGAAGGTGCGACCGCGCATGAAGTTGAGCGACTTGATCTTGATTCGGCTGCGGATCAGATCCATGGTTGCCGCTCGTCCCCAGTCGCCGCCGTAGCTGCTGGCAGCGCCGCCGGACGTGCCAATCGGTGTGTCGGCCGGCTTGTTGAGCACGTCGAGATTGTCTTCCAGCGCCCCCATCCACGGCGTCATTTTTTCTTCTTCGGTGCCGGGCAGGAAACCGATGTCCTCCCCGACGGGCACGGTGACGCGAGTGATGATGATCTCGGAAAACAGCTTGGTCTCCAGCGTCTGCGTCAGGGCCGCGGCCAAGGTCAGCAGGGTCTTGCCGGTGCCGGCCTGGCCGAGCAGTGTGACGAAGTCGACCTCGGGATTCATCAGCAGGTTGAGGGCGAAGTTCTGCTCGCGGTTTCGCGCGGTGATACCCCAAACTGCATTCTTGGCATGGCTGAAGTCAATCAGGGTCTCAAGTTCCGCCGTCTTGCCGGCGCCGACTCTGACCCAGGCCTGCAGGGGTTGCGGACCTTCCTGCCAGACGAATTCATTGACCAGCAGGTCTGGACAGAGCGGACCCTTGATGCGGTAATACGTGCGGCTATCTTTCTTCCAGGATTCCAGTCCCTTGCCGTGGCTGTCCCAGAAGTCCGCCGGCAGCTCGAGGGTGCCGGTATAGAGGAGATCGGTATCCTCCAGCACCTTGTCGTTGAAGTAGTCCTGCGCCTCAAGGCCCAGCGCGCGGGCCTTGATGCGCATGTTGATGTCCTTGGAGACCAGGATCACCGGTCGCTTGGGGAATTTCTGGCCAAGGTACATCACTACGCCGATGATCTGGTTGTCGGCTTTGGCGGTTGGCAACGAACTGGGCAGAATGCCGTTGATGGCTTCCGTCTGGAGGAACAAGTGGCCGGTGGCCAGTTGGCGCGAGGGTTCGGTTAGATCGATGCCGCGTGCCATATTGTGTTCGGCGCCGGTGACGATCTCGTCGAGCAGGCGACTGCTCTGGCGTGCATTGCGCGCGACTTCCGACATGCCTTTCTTGTTGGCGTCGAGTTCCTCCAGGGTCATCATCGGCACATAGATATCGTGCTCCTCGAAACGAAACAGGCTCAAGGGATCGTGCATCAACACGTTGGTGTCGAGCACGAACAGCTTCTTGATGGAGTTTTTCGGAGTCTTGGCGCGCTTGGCGTTCATGAAAACCTCAAGGCAAGGATAGGGGCAGGCTCACGATAGCCAGCCGCCCCGGTACGGGAGGCAAAAGGAAAGGCCCGAATACGGGCTCTATTCCGAATTACAGCTTGCGCACGGCCTCGAGGACAGTGGCGGCGTTGCCGTCAGCCTTGGTCGCGCGCCATTCCTGACGCAATATGCCATTGCTATCGATGAGGAAGGTGCTGCGCTCGATGCCGAGCACTTTCTTGCCATACAGCATCTTGTTCTTGACCACGTCGAACATGCGGCAGAGCACGCCCTCGATGTCGGAAATCAGCTCAAAAGGCAGGCCGAGCTTGGCCTTGAAGCTTTCGTGGGACTTCAGCGCATCGCGCGAGACGCCGATCACGAGGCAACCTGCCTTGACGAATTCGTCATGCAGATCGCGAAACTGCTGCGCCTGCGTGGTACAGCCCGGCGTATTGTCCTTGGGGTAGAAATACAGTACGACAGTCTTTCCGTTACAGGCGGAAAGCGTGAACTCGCCGCCCGTGGCGGGTACGGTGAAATCGGGAACATGCAGCCCGATGGCGGAGGGGGCGGGTTTCGTTTCGATCATGCAGCTTCCTTCCATGTTGACAGAAATTCCTCGCCTTGCAGCATCAACTGGCCTGTACGGCCGGGAATTTCGCCCCGGACCATTTCGTGGCGAGGCAGCAGCGCCGGGTCGAGCGCGTCGCGCATCGCACCCAGCGATACCAATTCGTAGCCTTGTTCGCGCCAGCCGGTCAACAGGCGCTCCAAGGTATCGCCGAACTTGAGACCTTCAAGTTCGGCGTGCAGTGTGAAGACGTGGTCGCGATCCTTGACGTCCGGTGCGCCCTGCGCCGTAAGCCGCAGCAGGTGCAGGTGTGCGTTGTCGGCCGTGAGGTCGTCCGTGCCAATCAGTTCGTCCAGGGTCGGCAGCGTTGTCGGCAATTGCGGACAGGAGACGATCTCGCCATTCCATACGGGGACGAAGGGATGAAGCCCGCGGCAGTCGGAGGCCCAGCGGTAACCAAGTCGCTGCGTCAGTCGCAACGCATGCGCGTTCATCTGCCAGCCGGCGGCGCCATGGCCTGGAGCCTCGCTGCCGAATATCTCGACAAAGCGTTCGTGCGCCCGCCGCATTTCGATTTCGGTCCAGGTGGCGTTGGCGCGCTCGACACCGTCCTGCCATTTGACGTGATCCCAGCAGTGGATCGCCGTTTCGAAGCCGGCGTCGCGCGTGGCGCGCATGATGTCGGCACCGCGGCGGCCGATGTCGGGGCCGGGCAGCAAGGTGCCGTACATCAATGTCTTGATGCCGTAGTGGGACACCACCGAGGTGCGCTGGACCTTTTGCATGAAGCCGGGGCGGAAGGCGCGCTTGATGGCACGGCCGGTGTGATCGGGCCCTAGCGAGAAGAGAAAACTGGCGTCGGCGCGCTGGCGACGCAAGATTTCGACCAATCGCGGCACGCCCTGCAGTGTGCCGCGATAGGTATCGACGTCGATTTTCAGCGCGAGCTTCACGGGAAAGCTCAGTCCATCAGGTTGCGCGCTTCGGCCACGTCGTTGCGATAGGCCTCGAAAATGCTGCGCAGGGCTTCTTCAAAGGTGACTTTCGGTTCCCAGTCAAGTTCGGTCCTGGTGTTGGCAATCTTCGGCACGCGGTGCTGCGTGTCCTGGTAGCCCTTGCCGTAGTATTCGCCTGAGGTGGTTTCGAGCACCTTCACCTTGGCCACGCTTGCGGCGTATTCCGGGTACTGCTTGGCGAGGTCGAGCATCAGCGCAGCCAGCTCGCGGATCGAATAGTTGTTTTTCGGGTTGCCGATGTTGTAGATCTTGCCGTTGGCGATGCCGTCCTTGTTCTCGACAATCTTCATCAATGCGTCGATGCCGTCCGAGACGAAGGTAAAGGAGCGCTTCTGGGTGCCGCCGTCGACCAGCTTGATCGGCTCGCCGCGCACGATATGGCCGAGGAACTGGGTGATGACGCGGGAACTGCCTTCCTTCGGTGTGTGGATCGAATCGAGGCCGGGGCCGATCCAGTTGAAGGGGCGGAACAACGTGTACTGCAGGCCTTCCTGCTGGCCGTAGGCATGAATCACGCGATCCATCATCTGCTTGGCGCAGGAATAGATCCAGCGCGGCTTGTTGATCGGGCCCAGCACCAGGTTCGAGTTTTCCGGGTCGAACTCCGGATCCGCGCACATGCCATAGACCTCGGAGGTCGACGGGAAAATCACGCGTTTCTTGTATTTCACCGCCTGGCGGATGATGGGCAGGTTGGCCTCGAAATCGAGCTCGAAGACGCGCAGTGGTTCCTTGACATATGTGGCTGGCGTGGCGATGGCGACCAGAGGCAGTATCACGTCGCACTTCCTGACATGGTATTCGATCCACTCCTTGTTGATCATGATGTCGCCTTCGAAGAAATGAAAGCGGGGGTTCTGCATCAACTCGGTGACACGCTCGGAGTTCATGTCCATGCCATAGACCTCCCAGTCGGTGGTGTCCATGATGCGCTGGGAGAGATGGTGACCGATGAAGCCGTTGACGCCGAGAATGAGTATCTTTTTCATGGCAGGGAGAGTGCTGGGGTTCCAAAAAGTGCGTTGATCTGGTCGCCTGCCGAGCATTCGGTCAGCGGCAAACCTTGCAATTCTACCGCGAGCAGGCGTAAAAGCCGTCCATCACCACATTCGGCATATAGATGACCACTGCGTACGAACAGCGTGGGTCGGCCGCCGTAGGGGCCGATTTCATTCGTCGGATGCAGGGATCGCAGTACCTTAAGGCGGCCTTTTGCGGTGTCCGAGAAGGCGCCTGGGTACGGCGGCGCAACGGCGCGGATCAGGTTGTGCACCATTGCCGCGGGCTGGTTCCAGTCGATCCGGCCATCCTCGGCCCGGCGCGCCCCGAAGTAGCTTCCGGCAGCGAGGTTCTGCTCTGTCGCCACGGCACGACCGGCCAACAGATCAGGGAGTATGCGATCCAGCGCCATTTCGGCCGCCAGGGTTATCTTGTTGAACACCTCGAAGGCCGTGTCGTCGGGCAGGATCGGCACCGCCTGTTGTGCGAGAATGCCACCAGCATCGGGCTTTTCCAGCATCCGGTGCAGGCTGGCCCCGGTTTCCCGCTCGCCATGAATGACGGCCCAATTCACCGGTACGCGACCACGGTATTTGGGCAGCAGCGAGCCGTGCATGTTGAACGCGCCGTGTTTGGGAAGCGCCAGCAGCGGCGCTTTCAGCATCAGCCGGTAATAGAAGGAAAAGAAGAAATCGGGTTGCAGCGCTGCCAGTTCAGCGACGATCGTGGGATCGTTGGGATCTTCCGGCGTGATCACCGGGATGTCGTGGCGCGCCGCGAGCTCGGCGACGCTGTCGAACCAGATGGTCTCGGTCGGACTGTCGGCGTGCGTGACCACTCGAACGACATCGACGCCATGGGCCAGCAGCACCGACAGGCAACGCACGCCGACGTTGTGGTAGGCGAAAACGACGGCGCGGCTCATGCCTTTCTTTCCAGGATGGCTTCGACCAGGTAGCGCGGTCGGTGGCGTACCTGGAGATAGATGCGTCCGATGTATTCGCCGAGCAGGCCGATGCCGAACAGGGCCAGGCCGATCAGGAAGAAGGCCAGCGCGAACAGGGTGAACAGGCCTTCGGCTTCCGGGCCGACGATCAGCCGGCGCACGATGAGCAGCACGAACAGTGCCGCCGAGCCGAACGAGACCAGGATGCCGAGCATGGAGAACCATTGCAACGGGACCAGCGAAAAGCCGGTCATCAGGTCGAAGTTGAGGCGGATCAGGCTGTAGAGCGAATACTTCGATTCGCCGGCGGCGCGTTCCTCGTGTTCGACCACGACTTCGGCCGGGCTGCGGGCGAAAGTGTAGGCCAGCGCCGGAATGAAGGTGGAAACTTCCTTGCAACTGTTGATGGCATTCACCACGCTGCGCGAATAGGCGCGCAGCATATTGCCCTGGTCGGTGATCTTGATCCGGGTGATCTTCTCGCGCAGCCGGTTCATGGCTTTCGAAGCCCAGGTGCGGAACAGGCTGTCCCGGCGCTTGCGGCGGATGCTGCCGACGTAGTCGTGGCCTTCGCGCATCTTGGCGATCAGTTTGCCGATTTCCTCGGGCGGGTTCTGCAGATCGGCGTCCAGCGTGACAACGATGTCGCCGCGGCAGTGCTCGAAGCCGGCCATGATCGCCACGTGCTGACCGGCATTGGCGCCGAACAGGATGACGCGGGTGACATCGGGCCGGGCTTCGAACTGCTGGCGCAGGATGGCCGCCGAACGGTCGCGGCTGCCATCATTGACGAAGACCACTTCGTAGGTTTCGCCCAGCGCATCGAGCGCCGGGTAGAGACGGGCGAACAGGGTGGCGAGAGTGGCTTCCTCGTTGTAGACCGGAATGACGATGGATAGATTGATATCGGGCATGGGTGCGGTGCAATCGAAGTGGAGGATAGTTCGCCGCCTACGCAACGGTATGCGGCTGTTCGATCATTTGCTGGTAAATCATGCTCTGCAGAATCACGCTGTCATTGGGCGGCAGATCGACGAATTCAAGGCCGTGATGAATCAGCCCGCTGCTGTCCTTGTCGAGCACGTCGTCGCCAAATATCGCTCGTATCGCAGCGTTGACCGTCAGGTAGGCGTCCATGTTGTGCAGATTGACGCGGAACGACAAGCGGATGCTGGCGCCCTTGCTGGCCAGGTTGCGCTTGGCGTCAAGCAGGGCGCCGTTGGCGCTGATGTTGGAAATAATGCCGGAGGCGTTTTCCTCGCCGGGTTGGTCGGTGCTCACGGCGGCGATTATGCGGGTTTTCACGCGTGGCGCCTTGCGGATGATCATTCCCTGCACCTGCACGGGAAACGAGAGGTGAAGATAGTCGAATGGCGACTTGTTCACCTTCCTTACCGTGCAGGGAAAGCCGAACGCGTTCTGGCTGGAGAATACCCGCACCACCAGTTCCTCGCCTTCGACCAGTTGCACGCGTAGCCCCTTGGCATCCGTCGGTGCCGTGACCAGCAGGCTGACGTTGTTGAGGAAGCCTATCAGGCGCACGATGAAGCGTTCCGGAGACAGGAGTGCCGGCGGCTGGACTTGCAATCGATCTCCCACCTTCAGCTTCATCGCGTCGAAGGGGAAACTGGTTTGGCCGGCGTTGCCGATTGGGTTCGTGGCGGTGATTTGCTCCGCCGTCAGTTCATCCTGGTTTGCACCGCGTTCGGCCGCTTCCCAGGTCAGTTCACGGCAAGGGCGGCATTCGAGGATCAACTGCAACTGTTCCTCGGACTCGATGGCAACGCCGCGGGTCACCAGCGGGTTGCGCTGCGGATCGAACAAATCCCAGGGCAAGGGTTTGCCGAGTTCTATTTCGCCGGCCTTTATCGGAATCAGGCTCATCGGTCAGCGCTTTCGGGAGGATTCATCGGCAGGCGCAGGACATTCCTGCATCATTTACCCAAAAGCGTAGCGATGGCCGTGCAAACCCGATCAACATCCGCATCCGCCATTGCCGGAAACAGGGGCAGGGTGATTGTCGTCGCGCCTATCCGCTCCGCGTGGGGGAAATCGCCCGCCCTGAAGCCGAGCGATCGATAGAGGGAGAACAGGTGCAGCGCCGGATAATGCACGCCGACGCCGATTCCCTGCGCCTTCAACGCTGCGATGAAGGCGCCGCGATCGATACCGGTGGGTAACAGGACCTGGAACATGTGCCAGTTGCAATTCTCGAAGTCCGCCGGCGGCAGTTCCAGGCCGAGGGACGGGGCGAGTCGCTCGAAATAGCGCCTTGCCAGTTCGCGGCGGCGCGCGGTGAAGGCGGCGATATGCTTCATCTGGCCGAGGCCGATGGCGGCGGCAATGTCGGTCATATTGAACTTGCCGCCCAGCACATCGACGTCCATGCCGCCGTCGGGGAAGCGCTGTACCCCTTGCAGGCGCAGGCGCTCGCAGAGGCCGCTGTCGATGTCCGCGGGCAATACCAGGGCGCCGCCTTCGGAGGTGGTCAGGTTCTTGTTGGCATGAAAGCTAAAGGAGACGAAGTCTCCGTCAGTGCCGATCGGCTTGCCCTTCCATGAGGCGCCGAAGGATTGCGCGGCGTCCTCGATCACGCGCAAGACATGCTTCCCGGCAATGGCATAGAGGCGGTCGCGGTCGACCGGCAGGCCGGCCAGATCGACCGGAATGATGGCCTTGGTCTGCGCCGTGATGGCGTCTTCGAGGCGGTCCAGATCGATGTTGCGGGTGACCGGATCGATGTCGACGAATACCGGCGTGGCGCCGACTTCGAGAATCACGTTGGCCGTGGCGACCCAGGTCAGCGGCGTGGTGATCACCGTATCCCCGGCGCCGACTCCCGCCAGGCGCAGTGCGACTTCCAGGGTGGCCGTGCCCGAATTGAAAATCCGCACCGGACGGTCGCCGCAGTAGGCGGACAGCGCCGCCTCGAATGCCTGTACCTTTGGACCGCTAGTGATCCAGCCGGAGCGCAACACGTTTGCCACGTCGGCAATCGTTTCCTCGTCGATTGACGGACGCGTAAAAGGCAAGAAGGGCAGGTTCATGAGCGCGCCACCAGGAATACGCCGATGACGATGAAGCCTATGCCCAGGAGTTTCTGCGCCGCCAGCGCCTCGCCGAACCAGTGCCAGGCGACGAAGGCGTTGATCACGTAGCCGATCGACAGCATCGGGTAGGCAATCGACACGGGGACCCGCGACAGGGCCATGATCCACACCACCAGGCTTACCGCGTAGCAGGCCATGCCACCCATGATGAATGGCTGGAAGGCCAGCTTGAGGCCGATCGGGAGAATGTTGTCGGCATGGAACTCGAAATGCCCGACGACGTTGGTGCCGGCCTTCAACAGCAGTTGCGCGGCGGCGTTCAGCAGCACGCCGGTGAGGATCAGGAGGAAGCTGATGGTGCTCATGGTTTCCTCACAATGACGCGGCGGGTGTCGCGGACGACTTCGGTCATGGGCAATCCTTTCTGACTCATTTCCTTCCAGGTCGCCGGCGACATCAAGGCCCAGGCCACGGGCGCGGCGTTCCAGGCCTGTTCGAAGCCGGCCAGATCGGGAATGAATTTCGCGGGTTCCTGGCTGATGCCGAATCCCAGTTCGTCGCGGTAGGCCACCATGGTCGTGGTGCGCTGCAGATAGAACTGCAAGCTCTGGTCGTAGGTGTTCACGCTGAAGAACGGGGCATCCCGTTGAACTTGCGGGCGTATCGCCGCGGCCACGTCGTGCGCGGAATTGACCGAACCGAGGCTGTCGTGGCCCAGCAGGAATCCTTGACCGAAGGCGAAGCCGCCGAAGGCCAGGGAACATGCGGCAGCCACGGAGCGGCCCTGTCGTCCCAGCCAGAAGGCGGCGATGCCGCCCATGAGCAGCGCGCCGGCGCCTCCGTACAGCCAGGGTTGATAGGCTGCGTAGAGCGCCGCCGGCACCTGGTCGTTGGCGAAGCGGGTGACGTAGGGCACCAGCGGCAGGCAGCCGCCGCCGACGATGACGGCAGGCAGGGCATGCCACTCGATGCGGCGGGCGATGGCGTAGCCAGCCAGATGGAGACCGATCAGCGCGGCGAGCGCCGGAAAGATGGGCAGGATGTAGGAGGCCAGCTTGGAACTCGATACCGAGAAGAACACGAAGACCAGCGCGGCCCAGATCAGGAGAAAGCGGCGCGGCTGGAAGCGGCGGCCGGCCTCCAGCCGAAACCCGGCGGCAATGCCCTGCACCAGGCTGCCCAGCCACGGCAGCATGCCGATCAGCAGGATGGGCACGAAGTACCAGATCGGCTGATAGCGGCCGTGGGCCTTGGTCAGGAAGCGCTGGAAATGCTCGTGGATGAAAAAGAAATGGGCGAACTCGGGATTCGCCAGCGATACGGCGATGAACCACGGCGCGGTGATCGCCAGCAGGATCAGCAGGCCGCGCAAGGGGCGGATGCGCAGGATGAATCCCCAGTCGCGCTGCCACAGGGCATAGGCCACTACGGTGGCGGCCGGCAGCACCAGCCCGATCAGGCCCTTGGAAAGTACCGCCAGCGCCAGCAGGACCCAGGCGGCGTCCTGCCAGCGCCGACTCTCACGGGGGCTGGCCTGGTCCCGCTGCCCAAGGCAGAGGGCGAACACGGCTGCGGCAAGGAAGAAGCTGACGCCCATGTCCAAGGTATTGACGTGGCCGATCACATTCCACAACACGCTGCCGGCCAGCACCGCGCCGGCGATCAAGCCGGCTTGCGGTCCGAACAACTTGGCCGTGGCAAAGGCCGTCGCCAAGACACCGAGGAATCCGGTCAGCGCCGGCCACAGCCTTGCACTCCAGTGATGTTCGCCGAAGACGGTAAATGCTGCCGCCGTGGCCCAGTATTGCAGGGCGGGCTTTTCAAAGTACTTGATGCCGTTCAGGCGCGGCGTCAACCAGTCGCCGCTGGCCACCATTTCGCGGGGAATCTCCGAGTAGCGCCCTTCGTCGGGGTTGATCAGGCGGCGCTGGTCCAGCGTGCCGAACCATAGCAGCGCGAAGGCAAGCAGCAGGGCCAGCAGCGGACCGCGACGCAGTTCGCGCAGTTGAACTAGGTCGCGCATTCGATGATCAGTGCCGCTGCGACATCGCGTCCTTCGGCCATGAGAATGTTGTAGGTGCGGCAGGCGGCGTAGCTGTCCATCACCTCGACGCCGATGCGCCGTTCGATCAACGGACGCAGCAGGGCCGGGGCGGGGAAGCGCTGGCGCGGCCCGGTGCCGAGCAAGACGATCGGGCAGCCAAGATCGGCCACCTGCTGCAGATCGGCTGTCGCCAGGCTATCGAAGGAAGCGGGGGGCCAGTCTTCGATCAGGCGTTGCGGCATCAGGAGAAAGCTTGTCGTCAGGCGGCGGCCATTCACGGCGATGTGCTCGGCATCGTAGGCAGTGATCGCAAGCAGGCCGGTGGTAACGGTGGAATGAAGCTTCATTCGAGGAGCGAATTGGGCAGCGGGGTTGGCAACAGGGCGACAAACAGCGGGCAAGGGCACAAGTGCCTGAAAGCCGCATCAAATCTGGATTTGCGGTGCAGCATAGGCTTCGGTAACATTATACCTTTTAGTTCCGGCATAACGTCCGTCGACACGGGCGAGCCTTCTCTGAAAGGACGGTTGCCCATGCAACCCGTAAGCAAATCCGCCAAACTTGCCAACGTCTGCTATGACATTCGCGGCCCCGTGCTCGCCCGTGCCAAGCAGATGGAGGACGAGGGGCACAAGATCATCAAGTTGAACATCGGCAACCTGGCCGCCTTCGGCTTCGACTCGCCGGAAGAAATCCAGCAGGACATGATCCGCAACCTGCCTAATGCCGCTGGTTATTCCGATTCCAAGGGCATTTTTTCGGCGCGCAAGGCGGTGATGCACTACACCCAGCAGAAGCACATCAAGGGTGTCGCCATCGAGGACATCTATATCGGCAACGGCGTCTCCGAACTGATCGTGATGGCCATGAACGCGCTGCTCAACACCGGCGACGAGGTGCTGGTGCCGGCGCCCGACTATCCGCTGTGGACCGCCGCCGTCAGCCTGTCCGGCGGCACGCCGCGCCACTACCTGTGCGACGAAGGCAGCGGCTGGCTGCCCGACCTGGCCGACATCCGCGCCAAGATCACGCCACAGACGCGGGCCATCGTCGTGATCAACCCGAACAACCCGACCGGCGCGCTGTATCCCGATGCGGTGCTCAAGGAAATCATCGAGATCGCGCGGCAGAACGACCTGATCATCTATGCCGACGAGGTCTATGACAAGGTGCTTTACGACGGCGCGACGCACACCGCCATCGCCTCGCTGTCGGAGGACGTGCTGACCGTCAGCTTCAACGGCCTGTCGAAGAATTATCGTTCCTGCGGCTACCGCGCCGGCTGGATGGTGGTCTCCGGCGAGAAGAAGCATGCCCGCGACTACATCGAGGGCCTCGATATCCTCGCCTCGATGCGCCTGTGCGCCAACGTGCCGGGCCAGTGGGGCATCCAGACCGCGCTCGGCGGCTACCAGAGCATCGACGACCTGGTGGCGCCCGGCGGCCGCATGTGCCGCCAGCGCGACATCGCCCATGAACTGATCACCGCGATCCCTGGCGTTTCCTGCGTCAAGCCCAAGGCCACGCTCTACATGTTCCCGCGCCTCGATTCGAAGATGTATCCGATCAGCAACGACCAGGATTTCATCGCCGAACTGCTGGTGGCCGAGAAGGTGCTGCTGGTGCAGGGCACCGGCTTCAACTGGCCGCATCCCGATCATTTCCGCCTGGTTTTCCTGCCGCACGAGGACGATCTGCGCGAGGCCATCGGCCGCATTGCCCGCTTCCTCGACGGCTATCGCAAGCGCTATGCCGGTTGAGTTCGGGTCGTCGTTGGCGCTGGTCGAGATCACCGGCGAGCGCGGCGAAATTGTCGCGCCCGATTGGCTGGCGCGGGCCGAGCCGGTGCATCGCCAATTGCGCGACCATCTGCCGGCGGATTACGCCGGGCGACTGGCGACTGTCTTCGCCAACGGCGCGCGCATGAGCGTCGCGGTGGCAGGCGAAGCGGTGCGCGGCCTCGCCGTCTGGCGGCTGGTGGAGAATACCTACGAGGGCCGCCGGCTCTATGTCGATGACCTCGTCACCGATGCCGCGCAGCGCTCGCGCGGCGTCGGCAAGTTTTTGTTGGCGCAGCTGGAGGCGCGTGCCCGCGCGCTCGACTGCGACGTCCTGGCACTGGATTCCGGCACCCAGCGCACCTCCGCCCACCGCTTCTACTTTCGGGAAGGTCTGGCGATCCCGGCCTTCTGCTTCAGGAAAACTCTCAAATGAAACCCATCAATGTAGGACTGCTCGGCATCGGCACGGTCGGTGGCGGCACATTTAACGTTCTTTCCCGCAACGAGGCCGAGATCACCCGCCGCGCCGGGCGTCCGATCCGCATCACCAAGGTGGCGGACAAGAACCTCGAACTGGCGCGGCAGGTGACCGCCGGCCGGGCGCAGGTGACCGACGATGCCTTCGCCGTGGTGAACGACCCGGATATCGACATCGTCATCGAGCTGATCGGCGGCTACGGCATCGCCAAGGAACTGGTGCTGAAAGCCATCGCCAACGGCAAGCACGTGGTCACCGCCAACAAGGCGCTGCTGGCGGTGCATGGCAACGAGATTTTCGCCGCCGCGCACGAAAAAGGCGTCATGGTCGCTTTCGAAGCCGCCGTGGCCGGCGGCATCCCGATCATCAAGGCGGTGCGCGAAGGCCTCACCGCCAACCGCATCCAGTGGATCGCCGGCATCATCAACGGCACCACCAATTTCATCCTTTCGGAGATGCGCGACAAGGGCCTGCCCTTCGACGTCGTGCTCAAGGAAGCGCAGCGCCTGGGCTATGCCGAGGCCGATCCGACCTTCGACATCGAGGGCGTCGACGCCGGGCACAAGATCACCATTCTCTCGGCGCTGGCCTTCGGCATTCCGATGCAGTTCGACAAGGCATACATCGAGGGCATCAGCCGGCTCGATGCCGACGACATCAAGTACGCCGAACAACTCGGTTACCGCATCAAGCTGCTGGGCATCACCCGGCGTCGCCCCGAAGGGGTCGAGTTGCGCGTGCATCCGACGCTGATCCCGGCCAAGCGCCTGATCGCCAATGTCGAGGGCGCCATGAACGCAGTGCTGGTGCAGGGCGACGCGGTCGGCGCCACGCTCTACTACGGCAAGGGCGCCGGCGCCGAACCCACCGCCTCGGCGGTGATCGCCGACCTGGTCGATGTCACCCGCATGCATACGGCCGATCCCGAACATCGCGTGCCGCACCTGGCCTTCCAGCCCGGCGCCGTCGAGGACACGCCCATCCTGCCGCTGGCCGAGGTCGAAACCAGCTACTACCTGCGCCTGCGCGTCGAGGACAAGCCCGGCGTGCTGGCCGACATCACGCGCATCCTCGCCGACCAGCAGATTTCCATCGACGCCATGATCCAGCGCGAGCCGGCCGAGGGCGAGTCGCAGACCGACATCATCATGCTGACCCACATTACGCGCGAGAAGAACGTCGATGCGGCGATTGCGAAAATCGAGGCGCTGCCGGTGGTGAAGAAGCAGGTGATCCGGTTGCGGATGGAAGAACTGGGCTAGACAGGCGGGCGTTGATGGCCTAATTTTGGCCAATCAAGTGGATGTGGAGCCTGTAATCGGGATGTACTATGCTTCGTTTTGAAACCGTCCGCCATGCCAACGATTAGCTCTTTCTTCGGAATCGTGATTCAGATGTTCTGGCGGGAGCATGCACCGCCGCACTTCCATGCAATGTATGCCGAGTTTGAAGTGGAAATAGACATTCGCACGCTTGAAGTCATCAAAGGTAGTCTGCCTCGGCGGGCGTTGGCGTTGGTTCTTGAGTGGGCGACAGAGCATCGCAGCGAATTGACGGAGGATTGGAGTCTATGTCAATCGAAACAATCACCGAAACGAATCGCTCCCCTGGAGTAGTTCCGGCAGCAGCTTGGCGGGTTTTGGCTGTCAGCGTGCAGTCTGGATATCGGCTGGCAGTGAGCTTTGTCGATGGCACCAGCGGCATAGCCGACTTTTCGAGACTCGTAAAAGGTAAAAACGCTGGAATTTTTTCCGCACTTGCCGATCCGGGCCTATTTGAGCAAGTCAGAATCGAGCTGGGCGTCATCACTTGGCCCAACGGAGCCGATTTCGATCCCGATTGGCTCCATGAGGAGATCAGGGCTCACGGGCATTGGTTGGTTCCAGAATAGTCAAAGGGGTCATGAATAATCCGAGCCAGGCCCCTTTAGCCTAAACCCGGCGGTCGACCTCGTTCCCTTCGGGTTAAATGGATCAGGCCCGAATTGAATTCAGCGACGAAGAATTCCTCCATTTCATTGCAAGAACCGATGCCTTCAGGATCATGAGACTCAGCCCTCACGAGCTGCAAGCAGTTCGGCAAACACTGCTTGGCGCGGACCCCGCGGGCAAGGTCTGGCTATTTGGGTCACGCGTGGACGATTCCCGGCGCGGCGGCGATATCGATCTTTATCTTGAAGCCAGCCAGCCGGTTAGTCTGAAGGCATCATTGACACTCGAATACCGATTGACATCCCTGTGTGGTTCAAAAGTCGATCTGCTGATCCGCAATCCGGGTCAGGCCGAACAGCCGATCCATGTCATTGCAAAAAGAGGAGTGCCGTTGTGAGCAGTGAACTCGAAATTCTGCGCGCCAACATGGCCGCTTGCGGCCAGCGGATTCAAAAGCTGAATTACTCGCTGAACAAGAATCGAGCGCTATTCCCGGTGACACGAGAGGGTATTGAAAAACTGACTGACGACCAGGAGGAATCGATTGATGCCTTGATCCTCCGCTACTCGCAATGCGTTGCCATGATTCAGGATCAAATTTTCAGGGGCATCGCCTATGTCGAACAGGAAGACATCAGCGACAAGTCGAACCGTGACAAGAGCCTGCTGATGGAAAAGCTGGGCGCCATCAAGTCGGCGGACGACTTCGGCTCGGCGGCGATTCTCCGCAACAAGTTTTCTCATCATTACCCTGAAGAAGCCGATCTTCGGATCGAAAGACTCAATCTCGTCATCGATGAGGCAAAATTTGTCATAGCGACATTTAGTGATATCAATGAATTCCTTATGCGCAAAGGCTTTGCCACGATCCCAACCTGACATGAAATACATCTCGACCCGCGGCGGCGCAGCGCCACAAGAATTCTGCGACATCCTGCTCGGCGGCCTCGCGCCGGATGGCGGACTCTATCTGCCCGAGTCCTATCCGCAGGTGGCCGATCAGTTGCAGGAGTGGCGCGGCTTGTCCTACGCCGAACTCGCCTTCCGCATCCTGAGCCTGTTCATCACCGACATTCCCGCAGCGGACCTCAAGGCGATCTGCGACAAGACCTACACGGCGCAGACTTACCGCTGGAGCCGCGATCCGGCCAAGGCCGGCGACATCGTGCCGCTGACGACGCTGGAGCCGGATTTCCATCTGCTGGAACTGTCCAACGGGCCGACGCTGGCCTTCAAGGACATGGCCATGCAGCTGCTCGGCAACCTGTTCGAGTATGTGCTGGACCGGCGCGGCGAGACCATCAACATTCTCGGCGCGACCTCGGGCGACACCGGGTCGGCGGCCGAGTATGCGATGCGCGGAAAGCACAATGTGCGCGTCTTCATGCTTTCACCGGAAGGCAAGATGAGCGCCTTCCAGCGTGCCCAGATGTATTCGCTACCGGATGCGAACATTTTCAACATCGCCGTGCGCGGCATGTTCGACGACGCTCAGGACATCGTCAAGGCGGTGTCCAACGATGCCGAGTTCAAGGCCAAATACAAGATCGGTGCGGTGAATTCGATCAACTGGGCGCGGGTCGCGGCCCAGATAGTGTATTACTTCAAAGGCTATTTCGAGGCCACCCGGCACAATGCGGAGAAAGTGGCTTTCTGCGTGCCCTCGGGAAATTTCGGCAACATCTGCGCCGGCCACATCGCGCGCATGATGGGCCTCCCGATCGCGCGTCTGGTGCTGGCCACCAACGAGAACGACGTGCTCGACGAGTTCTTCCGCAGTGGCATTTATCGGCCCAGAACCACCGCGGAAACGCACATCACCTCCAGTCCGTCGATGGACATTTCCAAGGCTTCGAATTTTGAGCGCTTCATTTTCGATGTGGTCGGGCGCGACGCCGCCACGGTGCGACAGTTGTGGAGCAAGGTCGATACCGGAGGCAGCTTCAGCCTTGCCGACGGTCCGTTTGCCGCGCGCCTGCCGGAATACGGATTCGTGTCCGGGCGCAGTTCGCACGCCGACCGTCTGGCGACGATCCGTGATATCTGGGCACGCTATGGACTGATGATCGACACGCATACGGCCGACGGCGTCAAGGTGGCGCAGGAGCATCGCCTTGCGGGTCTGCCGATGATCGTGCTGGAAACCGCGCAGGCAGTGAAGTTTGCCGAGACGATACGCGAGGCGCTGGGGCGCGATCCGGTGCGTCCGGTAGAACTTGAGGGAATCGAGAGCCTGCCGCAAAAAGTCGAGGTGGTCGATGCGGCGTTGGCTCAGGTCAAGGACATCATCGTCCGGCACTGTTGATGAAACCGGTGCCGGATTGCCGTGAGTCGGCGCTGGCGCTACGGTGATGCGAACCTACAGGTAGATGACCGCCGGGAACACCGTTATGGCGAGCACCAGCACCAGCCACTCCACATTGTGGCGGGCGAGAAACCCGGTGAAGTGCATGACCAGGACCACGATGGCAATGATGTAGTAGAGGATGAAGAGCATTTTTATTCTCCGTGGACGGCAGCGAATCCGGATAACGACGAGTGGATACCGATAGGCCAATTCCTCGAAGATTCTAGCATCAATGATTCGCTGTCAAGTTCAGGCTTATCGGTTTTAGTTTGAACGGAATTTCCTGTCCGCGCCGCGCCCGGGAGGCACGGAATGCAGCCTGGGCGAGGACGTCGAGCGACTGCTCGACCTGCTTCCCGGCGCGTCCGCTGCCACTGATGACCAGAGCCTGACCGGCGCTCACCGCAAGCCCGACGACCTCATCGTTCTTGGCCAGGTCGATCAGCATCAATCCCTTGCCCTTGGCCATTTCCTTCAGTTCGGCCAGTGGGAACAGCAGCAGCCTTCCGGCCTGCGTCAGCACGGCCACGGTGTCGCCCAGCACCGGTGCAGGAGCTAGAGGCTTCTCGCCCTTGTCCAGTGTCAGGAAGGCTTTGCCTGCCTTGTTGCGCGCCACCATGTCGGCCACGCTGGCGACAAAGCCGTAGCCGCCTGATCCGGCCACCAGATACTTGCTCTCCGGCGCAGCGCTGAGCGCCAGCACCAGCTTGCCGCCGTCCTGGAAGTCGATCATGGTGTTGAGCGGCGCACCATCGCCGCGGCCGCCGGGCAGGTCGGAGACTTTCACGCTGTAGCTGCGGCCATTGCTGTCGATCACGATCAGCGGCCAGATGCTGCGCGTTTCCGCCACCAGCCAGGGGAAGTCGCCGGTCTTGTAGGTGATGCCGGCTGGATCGAGGCCATGGCCCTGGCGCGAGCGCACCCAGCCGTTCTTCGAGATGATCACCGTGACCGGTTCGTCGGGCGCGGCGATTTCCCCTTGCGAGATCGGCGTCACGGCTTCGAGCAGGGTGCGCCGTTCGTCGCCGAAGCGCTTGGCGTCCTCGCCGATTTCTTTCTGGATCAGCTTGGTCATCTCCTGGCGCGAGTCGAGCAGCTTGTTGAGCTGGCCGTGCTCGGCGCGCAGGTCGCCGAGTTCCTTTTCGATGCGGATGCCTTCCAGGCGTGCCAACTGGCGCAGGCGAATTTCGAGGATGTCCTCGGCCTGGATTTCCGTCAGACCGAAACGCGCCATCAGATCCGGCTTGGGTTCGTCGGATTCGCGGATGCAGCGGATCACTTCCTCGATGCGCAGGAACACCGTCATGCGCCCTTCGAGGATATGCACGCGGCGCAGCACCTCGGCCAGGCGGTGCCGGGTGCGGCGTTCCACGGTGGCGAAGCGGAAGGCAATCCATTCGTGCAGGATGTTGAGCAAATTCTTCTGCTGTGGCCGGCCATCGCGGCCAACCATGGTCAGGTTCACCGAGACGCTGGATTCGAGGCTGGTATGCGCCAGCAGCACGGCCATGAATTCGTCCTGCGCGATGCGCGAACTCTTGGGTTCCAGCATGATGCGCACCGCCTGCTGGTCGCTGGATTCGTCGCGCACGCTGTCGAGCACGCCGAGCACCAGCGCCTTGAGGTTCTTCTGTTCCTGGCTGACATCTTTCTTGCCGGCCCGCGGTTGCGGGTTGGTCAGGCCTTCGATTTCCGACAGTACCTGCGCCACGGAAACGCCGTGCGGCAGTTCGTAGACGATGACGCGCCACTGGCCGCGTGCCAGTTCCTCGATGCGCCAGCGTGCGCGCATGCGCAGGCTGCCGCGGCCATTGGCATAGGCGTCGCGGATGTCGGCCGGGGTCGAGATCAATTGGCCGCCACCGGGGAAATCCGGTCCCGGCATCACGGCGAGGACTTCCTCCAGCACGGCTTCCGGCTTCTTGATCAGCAGACGCGCGGCTTCGGCCACTTCGCGCAGGTTGTGCGGCGGGATTTCGGTGGCCATGCCCACCGCGATGCCCGAGGCGCCGTTCAGCAGCACCACCGGCAGGCGCGCCGGAAGGAGTTGCGGCTCGGTCATCGAACCGTCGTAGTTGGCGCTGAAGTCCACCGTGCCGCGATCGATTTCGCCGAGCAGCAAGTCGGCGAAGGGGGTCAGGCGGCATTCCGTGTAGCGCATCGCCGCGGCGCCGTCGCCGTCGCGCGAGCCGAAGTTGCCCTGGCCGTCGACCAGCGGATAACGCAGCGTGAAATCCTGCGCCACGCGCACCATGGCGTCATAGACGCTGGTGTCGCCGTGCGGGTGGTATTTGCCGATCACGTCGCCGACCACGCGCGCGCTCTTGACGTGCTTGGCGCTGGCGGCCAGCCGCATCTCGTTCATCGCGTGCAGGATGCGGCGCTGCACCGGCTTGAGGCCGTCTTCCACCTGCGGCAGGGCGCGTGCCCGCACCACGCTCATGGCATAGGCGAGGTAGGCGCGTTCGGCATAACCGGCCAGTGGCAGCGAACTGTCGTCGCCGCTGCCGGCAAAGAGA
>MHZX01000061.1:0-3314 GCA_001828935.1 Rhodocyclales bacterium RIFCSPLOWO2_02_FULL_63_24 | reverse complement strand
GTCGGCAGGGTTGCCGGCGGGGGGCTCATCGAACAGATCGGGGGTGTCGTTATTCATGATTTATGCGGGGCCGGATCTCAAATATCGGCTTCAATCAAGTGGCCCTTGGCTTCCATCCAGGCGCGGCGCGAAGAGGCTTCGCCCTTGCCCATCAGCAGGTTGAACAGCTTCAAGGTGGTGTCGTGGGCTTCGGGCAGGTCGCTGACCGGCACCACGCGTCGCGTCGCCGGCGCCATCGCCGTCTCGCGCAACTGGTCGGGGTTCATTTCGCCGAGGCCCTTGAAGCGGCCGACCTCGACCGCCTCCTCGCGGATGCCTTCCTTGATCAGGCGGTCCTTGATGGCGACCAGCTCGCCGTCGTCCAGCGCATACAGCCGGCGTGCCGGACGCTTCTTGCCCGAGGCGGGAACGTCGATGCGGTACAGCGGCGGCTGCGCGATGTAGATGTGGCCGCGCGCGATCAGGGCCGGGAAGTGGCGATAGAACAGCGTCAGCAGCAGGGTCTGGATATGCGCGCCATCGACGTCGGCATCGGACATGATGACCAGCTTGCCGTAGCGCAGGCCGGAGAGGTCGGGGTTGTCCTCCGGGCGATGCGGATCGACGCCGAGGGCCACGGCGATGTCGTGGATTTCCGCGTTGGCGAACAGCCGGCCGGGTTCCACTTCCCAGGAGTTGAGCACCTTGCCGCGTAGCGGCAGAATGGCCTGGGTTTCCTTGTTGCGCGCCATCTTGGCCGAGCCGCCAGCGGAATCGCCTTCGACCAGAAACAGTTCGTTTTCGGCGATGTCGGTCGATTCGCAATCCGAGAGCTTGCCCGGTAGCACGGCGACGCCGGATTGCTTGCGCTTTTCCACCTTCTGCGCGTTCTTCTGCCGCGCCAGCGCCTGGCGGATGGAGAGTTCGGCGATCGCCTTGCCGGCCTCGACATGTTGGTTGAGCCAGATTTCGAAGGGATCGCGGATCATGCTGGAAACCAGCTTGACCGCTTCGCGCGAGTTGAGCTTTTCCTTGACCTGGCCCTGGAACTGCGGATCGAGGATGCGCGCCGAGAGGACAAAGGCCATGCGGCTGCAGACGTCGTCCTGTTGCAGCTTGACGCCGCGCGGCAGCAGCGCGCGGTGCTCGATGAAGGACTTGACGGCCTCGAAGACGCCGGCGCGCAGGCCGGATTCGTGGGTACCGCCGGCCACCGTCGGTATCAGATTGACATAGGACTCGGAAGCCACCGCCTCGACATGCCAGCCGATGGCCCAGGCGGCGCCTTCGCCGGGCGCAAAATCGGCGTGATCGGCGTCGGCGTATTTTTCGGCAGCGTAAAGCGGCGCCACCGCTTCCGCGTTGCCGGCCAATTCCTGCAGATAGCCGGCGAGGCCGCTGGGATAGCTCCAGGTCTTGCGGCTGACGCTGCCGTCGGCCTGCTCGATATCGAGCCCTACCTTGACCCCGGGCAGCAGCACCGCCTTGGAGCGCAACAGGCGCTCCAGTTCCGCTGGCGGCACGCGCGGCACATCGAAGTATTTCGGATCGGGCCAGACCCGCACCCGGGTGCCGCTCTGGCGGCCGCAACTGCCCATTTCCGTCAGGGCGCCGACCGCTTCGCCGCCGCCGGAGAATTCAATGCTCCAGATCTTTCCTTCGCGTCGCACTTCGACCGTGACACGGGTGGATAGCGCGTTGGTGACCGCCACGCCGACGCCGTGCAGGCCGCCGGAAAAGGCATAGGCGGAATTTCCCGAGTTCTTGTCGAACTTGCCGCCGGCATGAAGGCGGGTGAAGGCCAGCACCACCACCGGGATTTTCTCGTCGGGATGAAGACCGACCGGAATGCCGCGGCCATCGTCGGTGACCGTGATCGAGCCATCCAGATGCAGCAGGACATGCAGGTTTTTGGCGTGGCCGCCGAGCGCTTCGTCGGCGGAGTTGTCGATGACCTCCTGGATGATGTGGGCCGGGGAGTCGGTGCGGGTATACATGCCGGGGCGTTCGCGCACCGGCTCCAGTCCCTTGAGGACGCGGAAGGAGGATTCGTCGTAGGTGGGGGTGACAGCCATTGTGGGTATAGATTGAAAATATTCAGAAGCGGGCGTCAGCGAGGCAGTCGATCAGCCCCGTGCGCCAGTCGGGCAGCGCGAGATCAAAGTCGCGCAGGAAGCGCGAGCAGTCCAGCCGCGAGTTGGTCGGGCGCAGTGCGGGCAGCGGATAGTCGGCGCTGGTGATACGGTGCAACACGGGCCGCTTTTCCGTCAAGCCGGCGCGCTGTGCCTCGGCGAAAATGGCTGCGGCATAGTCGTGCCAATTCGTTTCTCCGGCGGCGGCGAGATGATACAGGCCGCTGGGGGCATCGGGGCGGGCCACGACCAGGGCGGTTGCATCGGCCAGGTGGCGCGTCCAGGTGGGGGCACCGAACTGGTCGCCGATCACACGCAGTTCGTCGCCCGTCTCGCAACTGCGGCGGCCCAGGCGCAGCATGGTCTTCATGAAGTTCGCGCCATGCAGGCCATAGACCCAACTGGTGCGAAAAATCAGGTGACTGCAGCCCGCCGCAGCGATCGCCAATTCGCCCACGTGCTTGCTGCGGCCGTAGGCGGCGAGAGGCTTGGGGATGTCGTCTTCGCTGTAGGGCGCGGGCTTGCTGCCGTCGAACACGTAGTCGGTCGAATAGTGGATCAGCCGCGCCCCCAGACGTTGCGCTTCCTCGGCAAGGATGCCGGGGGCCACGGCGTTGATCAGGTCGGCCACTTGCGGCTCGGATTCGGCCTGGTCTACCGCCGTATAGGCGGCGGCATTGACGATCACCGTGGGGGCAATGGTGCGCACGGCATCACGCAGGGCCTCGGGTTTGGCCAGGTCGAGTTGGTGACGGTCGCAGGCGACCAGTTCCCCCAGGCTGGCCAGCGAGCGCTTCAGTTCGCGGCCGAGTTGTCCGCTGCAGCCGGTGAGCAGGATTTTCATGCGAAGGTTTCAGCCTCGGCAAAGGGCCGGCCGGCCACGTCCTTGGTCGCCAGGATCGGTTCTCCGGAGAGCGGCCAGGGAATCGCGAGCCGCGCATCGTTCCACAGCAGCGTGCGTTCATGCGCCGGGCTCCAGTAGTCGGTGGTCTTGTAGAGGAACTCGGCGGACTCCGAGGTGACGCAAAAGCCATGGGCGAAGCCGGGGGGAATCCAGGCCATGCATTTGTCTTCAGCCGACAGCTTGAAGCCGACCCACTGGCCGAAGGTGGGTGAGGTACGACGCAGGTCCACCGCCACGTCATAGACCGCGCCGGCCGTCACTCGCACCAGCTTTCCCTGGGCATGCTCGATCTGGTAGTG
>MHZX01000060.1:39385-40099 GCA_001828935.1 Rhodocyclales bacterium RIFCSPLOWO2_02_FULL_63_24 | reverse complement strand
GTTCGCGGAACGCCTGGTACGCCTCGGCGCCATCGGCGCGCAGGTCGCCGGCCTGGCCGAACTCGAAGCCGCCGTGGCGCCCTATCCGCCCGAGGCGGTAAGCGCGCGCTGCGGGATCGACGCCGGCGAAATCCGCGAACTGGCCCGCGAATTCGCCGCCGCGCCGCGCGCCGCCCTGTATTCGCGGATCGGCAGTTGCACCCAGGAATACGGCACCCTGGCGAGCTGGCTGGTGGATGCGATCAACATCCTCGCCGGCCATTTCGATACCGCGGGCGGCCTGATGTTTCCCAAGGCCGCCGCCTTCGCCGCCAATACCCTGGGCAAGCCGGGCCTTGGCCGCGGCGTCACCACCGGCCGCCATCACAGCCGGGTCGCGGGCGCTTCCGAGATCTACGGCGAATTGCCGATGGGCTGTCTGGCGGAGGAAATCGAGACGCCGGGCGCCGGCCAGATCAAGGCACTGATCAGCGTCGGCAGCAACCCGGTGCTGTCGGCGCCCAACGGTGCGCGGCTATCGGTCGCGCTGGAAAAACTCGACTTCATGCTCAGCGTGGATATCTACCTGAACGAAACCACGCGTCACGCCGATGTCATCCTGCCCGGCCGCTCGCCACTGGAGGACGGCCACTACGACGTCGCCTTCCCGCAACTCTCCTGCCGCAACCATGCGCGCTACAGTCCGCCGGTGTTCGCCGCGCCGGCCGGGCAGCC
>MHZX01000060.1:0-39375 GCA_001828935.1 Rhodocyclales bacterium RIFCSPLOWO2_02_FULL_63_24 | reverse complement strand
GCGATACTCGCCGCGCTGGCCGGCCAGCGCGGACCGGAACGCCTGATCGATTACGCGCTGCGCGGCGGCCCCTACGGCGACCGCTTCGGCGCCCAGCCCGACGGTTTGAACCTGGACAAGGTTGCCGCGGCGCCCGCCGGGATCGACCTCGGGCCGTTGGCGCCGCGCATCCCCGAACTGCTGCGCACGCCCTCGGGCAAAATCGAACTGGCGCCGCCCATGCTGCTCGCCGACCTCGCCCGCGTCGCCACCGACCTGGCGCGGCCGGCGCCGGAACTGGTCATCGTCGGCCGCCGCCAGGTGCGCTCCAACAACAGTTGGATGCACAACCTGCCGGTGCTGGCCAAGGGCCCGTTCCGCTGCACGGCCCTGGTGCACCCGGCCGACGCGCAACGCTTCGGCCTGGCCCAGGGCGGCCGCGCCCGCATCAGCGCCAATGCACGCAGCGTCGAAGCACAAATCGAGATCAGCGCGGAAATGATGCCGGGCGTCGTCAGCCTGCCCCACGGCTGGGGCCACAACCTGCCGGGTAGCCAGTTGCGCGTGGCGGCGGAGCGCCCCGGAGCCAACCTCAATGCCCTGTTCGACGAGAACTGGCGCGATCCGCTGTCGGGCAACGCCGTGCTTTCCGGCGTGCCGGTGACGATCGCGCCGCTGACGGATTGAGCCGGCCGCCGCTTGGTCAAAAAAATCCGGCGCGATTGCTCGGGCCGGAGTCAAAAGCCTCGCATTGCGCGAGGAAGGAGTAAGGGACGGCGAGCGGACTTGCAGCGCCATGCTTTGCTGCCAAGCATAGGGCGGCGCAATGCCCATGGGAATACCGGCAAGGCCGTATTTTGACTACCGTGTTCCCGGAATTCCGATCGCCGCCGACTGTTCGGCAGGCTCAGTCGAAGTAGGTCCGGCCTTCCTCGAAACGCGCGGCAAACCAGCCGTGCTTCAGGCTTTCGGTACGCACCTTGCCGCGGCTGTTGGGCGCATGGACGAAGCGGTTGTCGCCGATGTAGATACCGACGTGGGAATAGGGCTTGTTGCGGGTGTTGAAAAACACCAGGTCGCCGGGACGGAGTTGCGCGGCCGGTACGGGTTTGCCTTGGCGCGCCAGGTCGGCCGCGGAACCGGCAAGTCGCATATCGACCGACTTGCGATAGACATAACTGACCATCCCGCTGCAATCGAGCCCGGCCTCCGGATTCTTGCCGCCGAAACGGTAGCCGGTCTCGATCAGGCCCAGGGCGAACAGCACCACGTCATTGGCCTTGTCGTTGAAGTTCGCGAGACCGTTCGCCGCGATGGCTGAAGACGCCCCGGCCGCCGTGTCGCCAGCGCCGACTTCCTGCGTCCCGCCGGGAACCCGCGACACCACCGGCGCCGGCGCCTGTTTGCCATAGGGCAGGACGCCGCAGGCGTTGAGCACCAGGGTCGAACTGGCCAGCAGGGCGGCGAGCGAATGACGGGAAGCTGACATGGCGACAAATCTAATCCTGTAGACTGCGGCGAATAATCCCAAGCAAGGCAGAAAACCTCATGCAAATCCGTGCCGCCGTCCTCAGCCAGATGGAACAACCGCGCCCCTACGCGCAAACCCGGCCGATCGCCATCGAGACCGTGAATCTCGCCGCTCCCGGCCCCAATGAAGTGCTGGTCAGAATCACCGCCGCCGGCCTTTGTCATTCCGACCTGTCGATCGTCAATGGCGACCGCCCGCGGCCGATGCCGATGGCGCTCGGCCACGAAGCCGCCGGCGTGGTCGAGGAAACCGGACCGGGCGTGACGGATCTCAAGCGCGGCGACGCCGTGGCGCTGGTCTTCGTCCCCAGTTGCGGCCATTGCCTGCCCTGCCTGGAAGGCCGGCCGGCCTTGTGCGAACCCGGCGCGGCGGCCAACACGGCAGGCACCATGGTCGGCGGCCATCGCCATCTGTCGCGCGCCGACGGCACGCCGCTGAATCACGAGGTCGGCGTTTCCTGCTTTGCGGAATATGCAGTATGCAATCGCGGCTCGCTGGTCAAGGTGACGCCCGACCTGCCGCAGGACGTCGCCGCAGTGTTCGGCTGCGCGGTGCTGACCGGCGTCGGCGCGGCGATCAACTCGGCACAGGTGCGCCTCGGCCAGACTGTGGCCGTGGTCGGCCTCGGCGGCGTCGGCCTGTCCGCCGTGCTCGGCGCGCTGGCCGCCGGCGCGCGCGAGGTGATCGCCGTCGATACCCTGCCCGCCAAGCTCGAAGCCGCGCTGGCGCTGGGCGCGACGCGGGCTTTCTCGGCCTCCGATCCAGACCTGGTGGCGCAGATCAAGGCCGCTACCGGCGGCGGCGTCGATGTCGCCATCGAGGCGGCGAGTTCGGTGCAGGCACTCGATGCCGCCTACAGGATCACCCGGCGCGGCGGCACCACGGTCACCTGCAGCCTGCCGCCGCCCTCGCACACCTTCAATGTGCCGGCGGTGAATCTGGTTGCCGAGGAACGCACGCTGAAGGGCAGCTACCTTGGCTCCGCCGTGCCGGCGCGCGACATTCCGCACTACATCGAACTGTTCAAGGCCGGCCGCCTGCCGGTGGACAAACTCATCACGCACCGCTTGAGGCTCGACCAGATCAACGAGGGCTTCGACCGGCTGGCGTCCGGCGAGGCGGTGCGCCAAGTCATCCTGTTCGGCTGAAAAATGAGCGCAAGACCTGACCTATTCACTTCCGAGTCCGTATCGGAAGGCCATCCGGACAAGCTCGCCGACCAGATATCGGATGCGATTCTCGACGCCTTCCTGGCGCGCGAAGCGACGGCCAAGGTCGCCTGCGAAACCCTGGTCGCCGACAATCTGATCGTCATTGCCGGCGAATTCAGGACCTCCGACGAGGCCTTGTTCCAGGAAGTCCGCCGAAGCGCCGAGGAGATCGCCCGTCAGGTGCTGACGGACGCCGGCTATCGCGACGCCGCAACCGGCATCGACCCGGAGCATTGCGAAGTCCAGGTGCGCTTCAACCATCAGTCGATCCAGATCAACAAGGGCGTGGTGCATGCCGACGGCACGCTCGGCGCCGGCGATCAGGGCCTGATGTTCGGTTTTGCCTGCGACGAAACGCCGGACCTGATGCCCTACCCGATCTGGCTCGCGCACCGGCTGGTCAAGCGCCAGGCAGATCTGCGCAAGTCCGGCGCCCTGCCCTGGCTGCGCCCGGACGCCAAGAGCCAGGTGACGGTACTCTACGAAGGCCACAAGGTGGCCGGCGTCGCCGATGTGGTGGTCTCGACCCAGATCGAACGCGACCTCGATCCGGCCTGGGTGACGCGCGAAGTTACGCGCGAAATCATCGATCCGCTGCTGCCGGCGACACTGCGCACGGCGGACTTCCGCATTTTCGTGAATCCCGCCGGGCCGTTCGAGATTGGCGGGCCGAATGGCGACACGGGCCTCACCGGGCGCAAGATCATCGTCGATACCTATGGCGGCGCCTGTGCCCACGGCGGCGGCGCCTTCTCCGGCAAGGACCCGAGCAAGGTCGATCGCTCGGCCGCCTACATGGCCCGCTACATCGCCAAGAACATCGTTGCCGCCGGCATCGCGCGGCGCTGCCTGATACAGATTGCCTATGCCATCGGCGTTGCCGAGCCGGTATCCGTGATGATCGACACCCAGGGCACCGGCAGCGTGCCCTACGACGCATTGGAAGCAGCGGTGAGAAAGGTGTTCCGCCTGACCCCGAGCGGCATCATCGCCATGCTCGACCTGGCACGGCCGATCTATCGCCAGACGGCGGCTTACGGCCACTTCGGCCGCGGCGATATCGGCCTGAGCTGGGAGCGAACGGATCAGATCGACGCGTTGAAGTCGGCGCTGACGAAACCTCTGCGCTACAAGGCGGTCGAGCAGAAAACGCTCTCCTCGCCGTAGCGGATGAACTGACGCCGACCGGCAAGAGCGGCTGTCGCAGCGCGGCGCCCGGCCTGTACTCAGGCTCACGAAAGGGAGAACGAGATGTCGAATCAATTGACGGCCGCTCTAACAACAAGCTGCCGACGCCTGCTGGCAGCAGGCACCGCTGCACTGCTGCTGTCCGCCTGCGCCAACACTGAGATCCACACCGGCGCCGGCGCCACCAAGATCGAAGCCAGGCAGGTCGTGGCCCTGGTCTACGCCCCGGCGCCCGACGCGGAAATCGACAAGCTGCTCTTCTCCGGCGGCGATCTCACCCGTGCCATCAAACGCCTGCGCGATCGCCACCCCCAACTCAAACCCTGGCTGGACCAGGGAGTCATCGGCAACACCGCCAGCGGCTATGTGGCCCTGCACGACGCTTCCCGACGCGATCAGGTCCGCGCCCTGCTGCGCAACGAGAACCGGGATCGGACATTCCTCTATCGCGAAGTATCGGAAGCTACGGGACACCCCGACGAGGATCTGGAAACCTGGCTGCCCTATGTGTCCTTCAGCTTCGGCGAGGAATGGATCAAACAGGGGCAGTCGGGATGGTGGCGGATGGATGAACGGCGCAAGTGGTTGCAGAACTAGGCAAGCATGCCAAGCCTCCTGATTGTCTGCCCATGGTTCCGGACGGAAGGCCGCTAGTTTGCAACCGGCACTTCGCGCTTGCTGCCGTCGTCGTTGATCGCGACATAGGTGAATTGCGCCTCGGTGACCTTGACCACCACCGGATGACTCGGGTTGCGTTCGGCATAGACCTGCACGTCCACGGTGATCGAGGTGCGGCCGACGCGAACTATCTCGGCGTAGAAACTGACGATATCGCCGACCGAGATCGGCTGCTTGAACAGGAAGGAATTGACCGCCACCGTGGCGATACGGCCGCGCGCGCGGCGCATCGCAGGAATTGCGGCGGCGATGTCGCATTGCGCCATGACCCAGCCGCCGAAGATATCGCCGTTGCCGTTCATGTCGGCCGGCATCGGCATCACCCGCAGCACGGGCTCGATGCCCGGAATCTTCACGCCCTCGTGGCCCATCAGGGTTCTCCGCTCTGCAAATAGTTCATCGGACCGCCAGTATACGGCGCAAAGCCGGTGCCGAAGATCACGCCGGCATCGGCCAGTTCGGCATCGGCGACCACGCCTTCACGCACCAGTCGCTGCGTGGCAGCAAGCAGGGGCCTGATCAGGCGCTGGGCGAGATCCTGCAGCGCCGTACCGCCAGCGCCGACTCCTGTCTTCTGCGCCTTGCCGTCCACCCATACGTAGAAGCCCTTGCCGGACTTCTTGCCCAGATGGCCGGCGCCGACCAACTCGACCAGCCGCGGCGGCGGATCGACCTCGCCCACCAACTGCCGCCCAGCCGCGACGGCGACATCGAGTCCCACCGTATCGGCCAGCTCGATCGGCCCCATCGGCATGCCGAAAGCGACCATGGCCGCATCCACTACTTCGGGCGCGATGCCTTGATCGACGCAGCGCATGGCTTCGTGCATGTAGGGCGCCAGCACGGCATTGACCAGGAAGCCCGGTGCGTCCTTGACCGGCAGCGGCAGCTTGTCGAGCTTGCGCACGAAGACGGCAGCCTGCTGTGCCGCTCCCGGCGCGGTGCCGTCGCCGGCCACCACCTCGACCAGCGGCATCATCGCCACCGGGTTGAAGAAGTGGATGCCGACCAGCCGCGACGGCTCCTTGAGCGCGGCGGCTATTTCCGCCAGCTTCAGCGACGAGGTGTTGGACGCCAGCAGCGCGCCCGGCTTGGCGCGCTGCTCGATCTCGGCGAACAGTTTCTGCTTGGCGTCGAGGTTCTCGAAAATCGCCTCGATGATGACATCGGCCTGGCGCACGCCGTCGCCGCGCGGGTCGGCGATCAGCCGGTCGAGGGCGAAGCGCACCTGCTTTTTGTCGCGCAGTTTCTTCTCGAAGAATTTCGCGGCGCGGCCAATGGCCGGCGCGATGCGCTCGATCGACTGATCCTGCAGCGTCACGGTCATGCCGCGCAGGGCGCACCAGGCGGCGATGTCGCCGCCCATGACGCCGGCACCGACCAGATGCACATGGTGCGGCGAAAAATCTTTCGCCTCTTTGCCGAACCCCTTGAGCCGGTCCTGCAGAAAGAAGACGCGGATCAGGTTGCGCGTGGTCGGGTGGGTGACCAGCGCATCGAGCGAGGTAGGCCGATCGGCCGGAACCGCCAGCGTGTTGCCGCCATAGTTCTGCCATTGGTCGATGATGGCATAGGGCGCGGGATAGTTTTCGGGCCGTGCGCGCTGCGCCACCTGTTGCCTCGCCCTCCTGGCGACCAGGCCCTTGAGCGGACCGTTCATCAGCTTCTGGAAGAAGGGCAACCGGCGCCGCGGCCGGGCCGACAGCACCAGCATGCGCGCGGCGTTTTCCATGACGCGCGGCGGCACGCATTCGTCGGCCAGGCCCATTTTCTTCGCGCGTTTGGCGTCGATGTTCTTGCCGGTCAGCATCATGTCCAGCGCCGCCGCCGGGCCGACCAGTTGCGGCAGGCGCAGCATGCCGCCCCAGCCGGGCACGATGCCGAGCATGACTTCGGGCAGGGTGAACTTGGTGCCCGGCTCGTCCACCGCGATACGGTAGCGGCAGGCCAGCGCCAGCTCGGTGCCACCGCCCATGCAATGGCCGCGCACCAGCGCCAGAGTCGGGTAGGGCACGGCGGCGAGCCGGTTGTAGGTGTCCCAGCCGCGCTTGATCAGGGCTCTGGCTTTTTCCGGCGTATCGGACGCAATGAATTCCTCGATGTTGGCGCCGGCGATGAAGCCGGCATCCTTGGCCGATTTGAAAATCAGGCCCTTGGGCGGATGCTTCTCGCATTCATCGAGAATCCGGCCGAGCTCGTTCATCACCTCGGCGCCGAGCGTGTTGGTCGAAGAATTCGCCGTGTCGAGAATGGCCCAGGCCAATCCGTCGGCCTCGCGTTCGAGACGCCAGTGCTTGAAGCTATTCATGTCGATCTCCCTGTAGTGCATTGGCGGTGAGGCAGCGCCCGACGATGGCTGGCCGCGGGTCGACGTCCACGTGGAGGGCAAAGCGCTGTTCCCGCGGCCGCGATTCGCTGCGCAGGCTCAGCCGGGCGCCATAGAAAACCGGGCCTTTGATCCAGGTTTCGATCTGCAGCGGCGCCTGCTGCGCCGTGCCGAGATGGCCCAGGCACTGGCCGATGACCAGCTGCGGATGGGCGAAGGCACGCGCGTAGCCGAAGCGTCGCGCGTAGCCGTCGCTCAGGTGCAGGGGATTGAGGTCGCCGGAGAGCAGGCCGTAACGCCAGCGGCCATGGCCTGCCATGCGCCATTCGGCCGCCAGCGTCCCGGCCACTGCCGGACTGGGGCGGGCCACCGCCTGCGCGGCACCGAAGCGGCCGCGGGCATAAAAGGTATTCACGCCCTCGTACACCGTGCGGCCCTCGGCTTCGGCGCTGACGTGAAGATCCATCTCGACACCCTTTTCCAGCACGCGCCGCGCGCCGGTGCGTACCGTGAAATCCAGCACGGCGTCCGGCGCGATCGGCGCGTGCAGGAGCAGATGGTTGCGCACCTGCAGCACGTTCCAGATCGGCAGCGGAAAGCGCGGATGGCTGAGCACCGCCATCAGCATCGGAAAACTGACCGTGTGCGGATAGAGGATCGACAACGGCTCGCCTGCGGGCAGGCCGGAGAGATCGAGAAAGGCGGCGAGCTCCCCTCGCGAAGCGCGCTGGCCGCTCCATCGCGCCTGAAAATCGGGCAGCAGACCGTCATCGGCAAAACCGCGCGACGGCCGCCAGACATTCGCCATGAAGCCCCATACGGAGGGCTTGGCACGATAGTCGAGGCGGATCGGCGTACCCATGGCGACGCCTGCTACTGCGTTTCCACCAGTACCGCGCCGCCCTGTCCGCCGCCGATGCAGATCGTGGCAATGCCGCGTCTGCTGCGTTTGCCACCATGGTCGCGGCGCAGCACATGCAACAGGTGCAGGACGACGCGCGCGCCCGAGGCGCCAACCGGATGGCCCAGCGCAATGGCGCCGCCATCGACGTTCAGCTTCGTTGCGTCCAGCGTGCCCAGGGCGGCGTCGAGGCCGAGTTGCTCCCTGCAGTAGTCCAGGTCCGCCCAGGCCTTGATGCACCCCTGCACCTGGGCGGCGAAGGCCTCGTTGATTTCCCAGGCGTCGAGGTCGTTGAGGCCCAATCCATGGCGCTGCAGGATAGGCGTCGCCGCGTGCACCGGACCAAGGCCCATCTGCGCCGGATCGAGACCCGCCCATTGCGTATCGATGATTTTTCCGAGCGGCTGCAGCTGGTATTTTTCTACGGCCTCGCTCGATGCCAGCAGCAGCCAGGCCGCGCCGTCGGTGATCTGCGAACTGTTGCCCGGCGTGATCTTGCCGTAGTGGCGGTCGAAGAAAGGCTTCAGCTTGGCCAGCTGTCCGACGCTCGAATCGCGCCGCACGCCGTCGTCGGCCAGATACAGCGTACCGTCGCCGTCGATCAGCGGCACGATTTCATCGAACCGTCCGGCATCCTGCGCCGCCGCCAGCTTGTTGTGGCTCGCGACGGCGAAGGCATCCATTTCCGCCCGCGAAATGCCGAACTTCCAGGCCAGGTTCTCGGCCGTCTGGCCCATCATCAGGTCGACCACCGGATCGGTCAGGCCTTTGACGATGCCGATCACCGGGCTCAGCAGCGGGCCCGGCCGCAACTGGGCCAGCAGCCCGAGCTTCTGCCCCGCGCTGCGCGCGGCGGCCATTTTCGAGAACCAGCTGACCATCGGGTCCGAGTACAGCAGCGGCGTGCGCGACAGCGCATCGACGCCGCCGGCCATGACCAGCTGCGAGCGCCCGCTATGGATGTTGGCGATGGCCGAGTCGATCGCCTGCATGCCGGAGGCGCAGTTGCGCATCACCGTCCAGCCCGGAACCTGGTTGCCGCAGCCCAGGCGCAGCGCGATCACGCGCCCGATGTTCACCTCATCGACGCTCGGCCCGGCGCAGCCGACGATGACCTCGTCGAGCTGCTCCGGGGCGAACGGCTGGCGCACCAGCAAGGCGCGGCCGCAGGCGGTAGCGAGATCGGAGGCGGCGAACGGGCCCGGCGCGTTGCGCGACTTGAGGAAGGGCGTGCGCGCGCCGTCGACGACATAGACCGGGGCGAAGTTCATCACGGACTCCTATCAGGCGCTGCGTGGTGAGCGGGGTTTGCGCGCCGGCTTGGAATGGATTTCGGGCAGCGGCGCGCGCAGGCCGCCGATCAGGAAGCTCATCAGGCGCGCATACAGCGCCTCGGGATCGGGATCGTCGATCGGACCGAGGATGCGCAGTGCGTCGGCGCCGGAAACGGCGTAGGACATGGCGCCCATCATGAAATGGAAGCGCCAGAGGAATTCCTCCTGCGGCACGTCGGGCAGCGCCTTGAAGAAGGCCGCCTTGTAGCGCGCGATCACCGCCGCGTATTCCTCGGCCAGAAAGCGGCGCACGAACTCCGAAGGTTCGGTATAGGTGCGACCCAGGAGGCGCATGAAGGTCCTGCCGCCGGCACTATCCGCTGCCATGCGGATCGCCACGCCAAAGAAGGACTCGACGATCTGCCGCGGTTTCAGCGGCGCACCCTGGGCCTCGGCTTCCAACGCATCGAGTGCGGCGATGCGCTGCTCGTTGAGCCACGTCAGGCGGCGCCGGAATACTTCTTCAATCAAGGCCTCCTTCGAACCGAAGTGATAATTCACGGCGGCGAGATTGGCATGGGCCTCGGCGGTGATCATGCGCAAGGTGGTGGCATCGAAGCCGTGCTCCATGAACAGGCTTTCGGCGGCGTCGAGAATGCGGGAACGGGTGTCGGCTTCCATGGAATGGACGGCAGGCCTCGGCAAACGATGGTTTCAAACAGATGTTTTAAGTCTGAGCAATGAGGTCTGAATTGTCAATCCCCGGATAGTTCGGATAGTCCGCGCGAGGACGCGAATATATCGGTTTGCGGGGCCAGCGCGGCCCCGACCAACTCGGCAGTGACGTGCTTGACATGCGACAGCAGATAGAGGCGGTTGCCGAGGCTGATCAGTTGGCGGTGCTCCTCGTCTATCTTGGCAACGCCCGTCAGGCAGCCCTCACCCATCAGGAAACGGTCGTTGATCCGACGCTCGACCGCCGCAAGCTCGACCTGATTGTGGGCGATGGCCATCTCGGCCATGGCGATCGCCGGCATCAGCTTCCTGTAGGCAATATCGAGTTGGCGCTGGATTTCGTCCAGGCGCGCCACGGTCATGCGCAGTTCATCGAAAGTATCGGTTCGCGTCGGCAGGTCGTTCTGGAACACGGCGACGATCTCGTCCAGTTCGGAAATGATGCGGGAGAGTGGCATGGCATGTCCCCTGGCAAAGAAAGCCGGCAACCATACCGTGGTGGCCGCGCCGCGGCTTGCCCTGCCATGCGCCAGCCTGCGCCGGGATTGTGCGCCGCGCTTGCTAGAATCAAGCCATGATGCGCCGCGTTCCCACTTCCCTGGCCCTGCCGGGCCCGATGCCCGATACCCGCCACGACTGGCAAACCGTCAAGACCCTGCTGCCCTATCTGTGGGCGTGGAAGGGCCGCGTCGTCTTCGCGCTGGCTTGCCTGCTGCTGGCGAAGCTGACCAACGTCGCGGTGCCGCTGGTGTTCAAGGACATCATCGACACCTTCACCCGTCCCGCCGCCAACCCGATGGAGCAGGCCCTGCTGCTGGTGCCGCTGGGCCTGCTGGCGGCCTATGGCGCGCTGCGCTTCTCCACCGCCTTGTTCACCGAACTGCGTGAAATCTTCTTCGCCCGCGTCACGCAGCGCGCGGTACGCACCATCACGTTGCAGGTCTTCGAGCACCTGCATTCGCTCTCGCTGCGCTTTCACCTCGACCGCCAGACCGGAGGCCTGACGCGCGACATCGAGCGCGGAACGCGCTCGATCGGCTCACTGATCAGCTACACGTTGTATTCGATCCTGCCGACCCTGGTCGAGATCGTGCTGGTGCTCGGCATCCTGGCCTACCGCTACGACCGCGATTTCACGCTGATCACGGTCTGCACGCTGACGATCTATGTCATTTTCACCATCCTCGTCACCAACTGGCGCACGGTCTTGCGCCGCACCGTGAATGAGCTGGATTCGGCGGCCAACGTGCGTGCCGTGGACAGCCTGATCAACTTCGAGACGGTGAAATACTTCAACAACGAGCGCTGGGAACACGACCGCTACGACGAGCAGATGCAGAAGTGGGAAGCGGCGCAGATCCGCAGCCAGATTTCGCTGTCCTGGCTCAATCTCGGCCAGTCGCTGATCATCGCCGCCGGCGTGTCGCTGATGATGTGGCGCGCCGCGGTCGGCGTCGCCGCTGGCAACATGACCGTGGGCGACATCGTGCTGGTGAACGCCTTCCTGATCCAGCTCTACATGCCGCTGAACCACCTCGGCGTGCTCTACCGCGAGATCCGCCAGTCGCTGACCGACATCGAGCGCATGTTCGGCCTGCTCGGCAAGAACCGCGAGATCCAGGATGCGCCCGATGCGCGGCCGCTGTTCGCGACCGGCCCCGATGGCAAGAGCAGCGGCCCCTGCGAAATCGAATTCGAGCGCGTCGGCTTCGCCTACGAATCCAACCGACAGATCCTGTTCGACATCGATTTCAAAGTCGGCGCCGGCAAGACGGTGGCGGTGGTGGGCCACAGCGGCTCCGGCAAGTCGACCCTGGCGCGACTGCTGTTCCGCTTCTACGACACCAGCTCCGGTTCGGTGAAGATCAACGGCTCGGACCTGCGCGCCCTGAAACAGACCTCGGTGCGCGCCGCGATCGGCATCGTGCCGCAGGACACGGTGCTGTTCAACGACACGATTTTCTACAACATCCAGTACGGCCGGCCCGACGCGCCGCGCGAGGAAGTCATCGCCGCGGCCAAGGCGGCGCACATCCACGACTTCATCGAGAAGCTGCCGGACGGGTACCAGACCCGCGTCGGCGAACGCGGCCTCAAGCTTTCCGGCGGCGAAAAGCAGCGCGTCGCGATCGCGCGGGCGCTGCTGAAGAACCCGCCGATCCTGATCTTCGACGAAGCCACCTCGGCGCTCGACTCGAAGACCGAAAAAGCCATCCAGGCGGAATTGGAACAGGCCGCCGTGGGCCGCACCACCTTGATCATCGCCCATCGACTGTCTACAGTGATGAACGCCGACGAGATCCTGGTGCTCGATGCCGGACGTATCGTCGAACGCGGTGCCCACCGCGCGCTGCTCGAACGCAATGGCCTGTATGCCCAGATGTGGGCCTTGCAGCAGCAAGAGCAGTTGATCGACGCCTGACCGCCAATTACGGAGACCACCATGAACCATCGCACCGCACTGCTCGTTTTCCTCGTCCTCGCCGCCGGCGCCGCACCCGCCCTGTCACTGCCGACAACAGAACTGAGCGGCACGCTGAAGAAGGTCAAGGACAACGGCAGCATCACGCTGGGCATCCGCGAATCCTCCTATCCGCTGTCCTATCTCGACGACAGGCAGCAGCCGGTCGGTTACCACATTGACGTCTGCAACCGCATCGTCGATGCGGTCAAGGCCCGGCTCAAGCTGCCGGCACTCAAGGTGCAGCACCAGGCGGTGACTTCGCAGAACCGCATCCCGCTGGTGAGCAACGGCACGGTCGATCTCGAATGCGGCTCGACCACCAACAACGAAGCGCGGCAGAAGCAGGTGGCCTTCGCGCCGACCACCTTCGTCACCAACGTGCGCATGGCGGTCAAGAAATCCTCGGGCATCACCAGCCTCGGCCAACTCGGCGGCAAGCCGGTGGCGACCACCACCGGCACCACCAGCGTGCAGCTGATGCGCGCCCACGAAAAAGGCAAGGGCATCGACTTCAAGGAGGTCTATGGCAAGGACCACGCCGACGCCTTCCTGATGCTGGAAACCGACCGCGCCGTGGCTTTCGTGATGGACGACAACCTGCTCGCCGGCCTCATCGTCAGTTCGAAATCGCCCGCCGACTACGCCATCGTCGGCGAAGTGCTCAACATCGAGCCGATCGCCATCATGCTGCGCAAGGATGATCCTGCCTTCAAGAAGCTGGTCGACGACACCGTCATCAGCCTCATGAAAAGCGGCGAGCTGGACAAGCTCTACACGCGCTGGTTCATGTCGCCGATCCCGCCCAGGAACGTCAGCATGAATTTCCCGATGAGCGAGCAGCTCAAGGCCCTGCTCAAGGCGCCCAGCGACGCGCCAGCCGAGAGCTTCAACAAGAAGTAGGCTATCCGGATTCCATGATTGGCAATCTGCAGTGCAGCCCAATGCCGTTGGTTTATAGTTTGTCGCAGCACTGGTCGTTACAGTTTGGTCCAATTCGGTCTTTGAGATCGCTGATGAGTCGTAGCGCCGTCGGTGGGAAGTTAGCTACATTGAAAGCGTAGAAACATTTGCATTAGCGATCTAACTACACTTAAGATATAGCCATGAAACTGATCGGACTTAGTGCAAGCTCCCGAAGCCAGCTCAGCAGGCTGCTCCGCGACAATCCGCCCATCGTTACCCCAAGCGAAGCTGTTGTGGCGCTTGGTGTAACTCCAGCCGTCGCCGCGCGCAGGTTGGCCACTTGGTCGCGCGCAGGCTGGTTGGCCCGGGTTCGGCGTGGTGTCTATGTTCCGGTTCCCATCGAGTCGGAATCGCCAGACGTCGCGCTGGAAGATCCCTGGACTGTCGCTACGGCGATGTTCGAGCCGTGCTACATCGGGGGCTGGTCTGCTGCCGAACATTGGGGGCTGACCGAGCAGATCTTTAGCTCGCTTTGCGTGATGACGACAACACGCCCCCGCAATCGCAAGCCCCTGCTACGAAGAACAAAGTTCGACCTGCACACCGTGCCGGCCACGCATTTGATCGGGTTGAAGACAGTCTGGCGCGGCGGCACGCGCGTTCGGCTCTCGGACCCGGCGCGTACGCTCATTGACATGATGGCCGATCCGGCTCTGGGTGGCGGCATCCGCCACGTGGCAGAGATGCTGGCAAGCCTGCTGCACGACCAACCCAAGGAGGGCGCCAAGCTGGCTGACTATGCCGCCAAGCTAGGGATCGGCGCGGTATACAAGCGCCTCGGGTTCCTCCTGCAACGCGACCACCCTGACCAAATCGCACTGATCGCGGCATGCCAAGCGAACCTCTCCGCCGGCTATGCCAAGCTGGACCCGTCATTGCCGGCTGATCGCCTGATCACCGTTTGGCGCGTCTGGGTGCCAACCAATGAATTGCGCAAGGCCAAGCCATGATCCCGAAGCAGAAGATCATGGCACTCGCCGCCGAGCTCCAGCTTCAAGCTCATGTCGTCGAGAAAGACTATGCACTCGGCTGGCTTCTTGCAGGCATCGCCGCACACCCGGCAATCGGCGACCGGTGGGTCTTCAAGGGCGGTACCTGCTTGAAGAAGTGCTACTTCGAAACCTACCGCTTTTCCGAAGACCTCGACTTCACACTGCGGGACGCGGATCACCTGGACGAGGCTTTCCTCGCCAACGTTTTCGAGGAAATCGGCGAGTGGGTCTACGACACCTGCGGTCTGCAACTTCCGCCCGAGGCGCGCAAGTTCGAAGTCTTCACCAATCCGCGCGGCAGTCTGTCGGCGCAGGGCCGTCTGGGATATCGCGGTCCGCTCGGTCGGACAGGCGACCCGCCACGCATCAAGCTCGACCTGGCGATAGACGAAGTGCTCGTCCTCGCGCCGGTGCGGCGGCCGGTTCACCATCCATACACCGATCTGCCCGCAGACGGCATTCAGGTCCTGAGCTATTCCTTCGAGGAAGTGTTCGCCGAGAAGATGCGTGCTTTGGCCGAACGCCAGCGCCCGCGGGACCTCTACGACGTGGTTCACCTGTACCGACGGCAAGACCTGCAGCCCGATCGCGCTGTCGTGCTCAGTACGCTGTCCCGCAAGTGCGAGTTCAAGGGTATTCCAGTGCCAACCTATGCCTCACTCACCGATCGTCCGAGCAGCCATCGAGGTGGAGTGGGAGCAGATGCTCGCCCATCAACTGCCCGTCTGCCCGCCGTTCGCCGAATTCTGGCAGGAGCTTCCTGCGGTCTTCGACTGGTTGAACGAGCAGGCGGTTGCGCCAGCGCTGGCGGCAATGCCTTCGGGCCGTACGGGCATGGACACCGGCTGGCGACTGCCCCCCATGGTGAACGCCTGGGGCGCGCAAGCCAGTTCGCTGGAGGTGATTCGTTTTGCGGCTGCGAACTACCTGTGCGTGCAGCTCCAGTACACCAAGGAGAACGGCGAACGCACGACTCCGATCATCGAGCCCTATTCGGTGCGGCGCACGAGCGCTGGCGATCTGCTGCTCTTCGGCGTGAAGTCGGATACGGGTGAGTCGAGAAGCTATCGCCTGGATCGCATCGGCTCAGCCACCGTCACACGACAGGCATTCCGCCCGCGCTATGCCATCGAACTGACCGCGTCCGGACCTTTGCCATTTCCAACAAGGCACCAATGAACCTCGACGAACTCCTCTGCACACTCGAATCCGCCATTGCCATCCGCCAGACCCGGCGCAATCAATAGGTACAATCATATTGTGCGGTGACATTCCTTTCGCATATCAACCACAAAGTCCGAATACCCGAAATGGCAAAAGTCGGCGCTGGTGATACGGCGCATCCCATCGCCTGACTGTTCCCATGAAGACATGAACTACCACTGGAACTGGGGCATCTTCCTCGAACAGGTCAAGTCGGGTGACGAAACCTATCTCGACTGGCTGATCACCGGCCTCGGCTGGACCCTGGCCGTATCCCTGACGGCCTGGCTCCTCGCGCTGGCCATCGGCATCTTGGTCGGCGCCCTGCGCAGCGCGCCTTCGCGCCTGCTGGTGCCGCTCGCCAATGCCTGGGTCGAGCTGTTCCGCAACATCCCGCTGCTGGTACAGATGTTCCTCTGGTTCTTCGTCGTGCCGGAATTCCTGCCGCGCGACTGGTCGCTCTGGGTCAAGCAGGAGATGCCGGCCAAGGAATTCGTCACCGCCGCGCTGTGCCTCGGCTTCTTCACCTCGGCGCGGATCGCCGAACAGGTCCGCGCCGGCGTCGGCAGCCTGCCGCGCGGCCAGCGCGACGCCTCGCTGGCGCTGGGCCTGACGCTGCCACAGGCCTATCGCCACGTGATCCTGCCGCAGGCGCTGCGCATCGTGATCCCGCCGCTGACCTCGGAGTTCATGAACGTGTTCAAGAACTCCTCGGTGGCCTTCGCTATCGGAGTGCTGGAACTCACCTTCCAGGCGCGGCAGATGCAGGAGGATTCGGAGCAGGGCATCGAAACCTATCTGGCGGTGACCCTGCTCTATTTCATCTGCGCCTTCGCCGCCAACCGCGGCATGGCCTGGATCGAGGTGCGCAGCCGCGTGCCCGGCCTGATTGGCGGAACGCGCTAGAAATGGGCGAGTTCGACTTCAGCGTCTGGCAGCCGAGCCTGCCCTTCATCCGCGACGGCCTCCTGTTCACCCTGCGCCTGACGCTGGTGGCGATGTCGGGCGGCATCGTGATCGGCACCTTGCTGGCGCTGGCGCGACTTTCCCCGATTGTGCCGCTGTCGCGCGTCGCCGGCGCCTATGTCGACCTGATGCGCTCGATCCCGCTGGTGTTGGTGATCCTCTGGTTCTTCCTGGTGATCCCCTTCATCACCGGCGCGCCGGTCGGCGCCGAGACCTCGGCGATCGCCACCTTCACCGCCTTCGAAGCCGCTTTCTATTGCGAGATCATGCGCTCCGGGATCCAGAGCGTGGCGCGCGGCCAGGTCCATGCCGCCCAGGCGCTGGGCCTCAACCAGGCGCAGACCATGCTCCACGTGGTGCTGCCGCAGGCGCTGCGCAACATGCTGCCGGTGCTGCTGACGCAGACCATCGTGCTGTTCCAGGACACCTCGCTGGTGTATGCGATCGGCGCCAAGGACATGCTCAAGGCGGCAGACGTGGTGGGCAAGAACTACAACCGGCCGGTGGAAATGATCGTACTCTCGGCCCTGATCTATTTCGCCATCTGCTTCAGCCTGTCGCTGGCCGTGAAACAATTGCAGAAACGCGTCGCCATCATTCGATAGGGATTGCACTGGCAATGAGTATTCGGGCCAGCCATAATGGTTGCATTCCTTAACTTCATGGAGTTCCACAGTGCCGACAAACGCGCCGCGCTTCGATTCGCCGCCGGAAGTGGCCGCCGGTTTGCGCCGGATTTGCCAAGCCTACCGGGTGCGGGAACTGGCGCTGTTCGGTTCGGCCCTGACGGAGCGCTTCGACGACGCCAGCGATATCGACCTGCTGGTGGATTTCGCGCCGGAAATCCAGGTCGGATTCTTGTTGCTCTCGCGAATGCAGAACGAACTGGCCGACTTGTTCCACCGCCCGGTGGACCTGGTGCCGAAGAATGGACTGAAGCTCCTGATTCGCGATGAAGTGCTGTCGCAGGCCCGCGTGCTATATGCGAACTGACCGGCTTTACTTGGCCGACATCACAGAAGCCGCGGAGGACATTCAGCGCTTCATCGGCACGACTACCGAAAACGAATTTGTCGGTCACGACATGATGAAGAGCGCCGTGCTGCAGAAGCTGATGGTGATCGGTGAAGCTGCCTCGCGGATCAGTGCCGAACTGACTGCCCGGCATCCCGAGATTCCATGGCGGGACATCGCCGGGTTCCGTAACATTGCGGTGCATGCTTATTTGGGCTCTGTCGATTGGCGCATCGTCTGGGCTACGGCGACCAAAGACGTGCCCGCGCTTGCCGAGCAAATCTTGGCGTTACAGCATTGAACGACCAGACCGTTTCCGGTTTCCCTATCACGGTGGTAGGCAAGCGAGATGTTCGCGCGGGCGGAGCGGAGGACACCGAGGAATCTGCATGATCGAAATACAGAACGTATCGAAGTGGTACGGCCCGACCCAGGTGCTGAACGGCTGCAGCACCCATGTTGCCAAGGGAGAGGTGGTGGTGGTCTGCGGCCCGTCGGGCTCCGGCAAGTCGACCCTGATCAAGTGCGTGAACGGCCTCGAACCCTTCCAGCAGGGCGCGATCACGGTCGACGGCATCTCGGTGGGCGATCCGCAGACCAATCTGCCGCGACTGCGCGCCCGCGTCGGCATGGTGTTCCAGCACTTCGAACTGTTCCCGCACATGAGCGTCGAGCAGAACCTGGCGCTGGCCCAGGTCAAGGTGCTTGGCCGCGGCAAGGACGAGGCGGCGGCGCGCGGGCTGGCGCTGCTCGACCGCGTCGGCCTGCGCGAGCATGCCGGCAAGTTTCCCGGCCAGCTGTCCGGCGGCCAGCAGCAGCGCGTGGCGATCGCCCGCGCCCTGGCGATGGACCCGATCTGCCTGCTGTTCGACGAACCGACCTCGGCGCTCGATCCGGAAATGATCGGCGAGGTGCTCGACGTCATGGTCGAACTGGCGCAGGAAGGCATGACCATGATGTGCGTCACCCACGAGATGGGCTTCGCGCGCAAGGTGGCGCAGCGCGTGGTCTTCATGGACCGCGGCGAGATCGTCGAGGATTCGCCGGTCGCGCAGTTTTTCGAGGCTCCGGCCAGCGAGCGGGCAAAGACCTTCCTGGCCCGTATCCTGCACCATTGATCTGGGGATCGAAGACAGTAATAAAGTACGGTCCGCGGCGCCGGTAAGATTCCGCGGTCGACTTCTGAATGGACGGGATGATGCAGATCGAATTGGTTTCAACACTCAACAAGCCCGTCGCCGGCGGCATCCGCCGAATCGTCGGCGCCTGGTTCGGCGTCGCCCTGTGGCTGCTGACTGGCGCCTCGGCCATGGCCCAGGGCGCCGCGCCGAACGCGCTTGCCGAAGCTATCGACCTCGCCGCCGATGCCCGCCTGGCGGCCGCCAGGGGCGTGCCGCTGGTGGTGCTCTACAGCCGCGAGGAATGCAGCTGGTGCGAAAAGCTGAAGCGCGAACACCTCGCGCCCCTGGCGCGCGACCCGGCGATGCCGGCCCTGGTGCGCGAACTGCATATGGATCGGGCGACACCCCTGATCGACTTCGACGGACGCCGTACCACCAGCGCCGACTTTTCGCAGCAGATCAAGGCACGCTTCGCGCCCACCGTGATGTTCCATGGGCCCGAAGGGACGGCGCTGGCCGAGCCCATCGTCGGCTTCCGCCTGGCCGACTTCTATGGCGCCTACCTCGAACGCGCGATCGCGGAAAGCCGCAGCCGGCTCCGGCACGACAGGAAGCCGGATAGCCGCTCATGACCGCTGCCGTTGCCGACAAGGACCAGCCCCTGCGCGAGGACATCCGCCTGCTCGGCCGCCTGCTCGGCGACACCGTGCGCGAACAGGAAGGCGTCGCGATCTTCGAGCGCGTCGAGCAGATCCGCCGCCTCGCGCTGCGCTTCCACCGCGACGACGATCTCGCTGCGCGCGAGGAGATGGCAGTCCTGCTGCGGGAACTGCCGCGCGACGGCACCAGCCAGGTGGTACGCGCCTTCAGCTATTTCTCGCATCTGGCCAACATCGCCGAGGATCAGCACCACATCCGCCGTGCGCGCGCCCATGCCCGCGCCGGAGCGAAGCCGCGCGAGGGCAGCCTGGCCTTTTCGCTGCAACGCGCGCTGGCCGCCGGCGCCGATGCCGGCGCGCTGGCCCGGTTCTTTGCGCAGGCGCAGGTGCGGCCGGTGCTGACCGCGCATCCGACCGAAGTGCAGCGCAAGAGCATTCTCGATTGCCAGTGGATGATCGCGCGCCTGCTCGACGAGCGCGATCGCACCGAGCTGTCGCCGGAGGAACAGGCCGAGCATGCCGAAGCCCTGCGCCGCGCCGTGCTGCGCCTGTGGCAGACGCGCATGCTGCGGCGGGCCAAGCTGTCGGTGATGGACGAGGTCAGCAACGCCCTGTCTTTCTACGACACCACCTTCCTGCGCGAACTGCCGCGCCTCTACAACGCCTGCGAAGACCACTTGGCTAAGGTCGTGCCCGACTGGGCCACGCACGGCCTGGCCGAACTGCCGCCCTTCCTGCACCCCGGCTCCTGGATTGGCGGCGACCGCGATGGCAATCCTTTCGTCACCGCCGAGGTACTCGACAGCGCGATGCGCGCGCAAAGCCGCAAGGCCATCGCCTATCTGCTCGAACAATTGCACCAGCTGGGCGCGGAATTATCGACCACCACCTCGCTGATCTCGGTGCCCGACGTGGAACTGATGCGGCTGGCCGAACAGTCGCCGGACCAGAGTCCGCATCGCCTCGACGAACCCTATCGCCGCGCCATTGCCGGCTTCTACGCGCGACTGGCGGCCACCGCCCTGCAACTCGACCAGCTCGAAGCACCGCGCCATGCCGTTGCCGCCGCCGAGCCCTATGCCAGCGCCGCCGAATTCGCCGCCGATCTCGATGTGCTGCACCGCTCGCTGATCAGCCACAAAGCGGGCCTGCTCGGCCGTGGCCGCCTGCGCCGCCTGCGCCATGCCGTGGCGATTTTCGGCTTCCACCTGGCGCCGCTCGACCTGCGCCAGAACTCGGACGTGCATGCGCGCACCGTTGCCGAGCTGCTGGCCATCGCCCGCCCCGGCGCCGATTACCTGGCGCTCGACGAATCCGGCCGCGTCAGCCTGCTGCTCGAAGAACTCGCCACGCCACGCCCCCTGGCGGCGCCCGGCATCGACTACTCGGCGGAAACCCGCGGCGAACTGGCGATCTTCCATACCGCGCGCAGCATCCACCAGCGCTTCGGCCCCGCCGCAATCGAGAACGTGATCATCTCCAAGACCGACGAGGTCTCGGACATCCTCGAAGTCGCCGTGCTGTTGAAGGAAGTCGGCCTGCTGCGGCCGCTCGAACATGCGCTGGACGTAAACATCGTGCCGCTGTTCGAGACCATCAATGACCTCGCCAACGCCGGCCCGATCATGGACCGGCTGCTGTCCATCCCGCTCTACAACCGCCTGCTCGGCTCACGCCATGGCTTGCAGGAGTGCATGCTGGGCTATTCCGACAGCAACAAGGACGGCGGCTTCCTGACTTCCGGCTGGGCGCTGTACCGCGCCGAAATCGCGCTGACCGAGGTCTTCGCGCGCCACGGCATCACGCTGCGCCTGTTCCATGGCCGCGGCGGCTCGGTCGGCCGCGGCGGCGGGCCGAGCTACCAGGCCATCCTGGCCCAGCCGCAGGGCGCCGTGCAGGGCCAGATCCGCATCACCGAACAGGGCGAGGTGATTGCCTCGAAATACGCCAATCCGGAACTCGGCCGCCGTAACCTCGAAATCCTCGCCGCGGCGACGCTCGAAGCCACGCTGCTGGCGCATGAACACGATGCGCCGCGCGCGGAATTCCTCGCCGCGATGGAAGAGCTTTCGGCCTCGGCCTTCGCCGCCTACCGTCGGATGGTCTATGAGACGCCGGGCTTCGAACAGTACTTCTGGGAATCGACGGTGATCGCCGAGATCGCCGCGCTCAACATCGGCAGCCGCCCGGCCTCGCGCAAGAAAACCACGGCGATCGAGGATCTGCGCGCAATTCCCTGGGTCTTCTCCTGGGCGCAATGCCGCCTGATGCTGCCCGGCTGGTTCGGCTTCGGCGCCGCGGTTGTCGCATTCCGCGAAAAGCATGGCGCAGACGGCATGGCGCTGCTCGCCGAGATGAACCGCGAGTGGGGCTTTTTCCGCACCCTGCTGTCGAACATGGACATGGTGCTGGGCAAGAGCGACATCGCGATCGCCGAGCGCTACTCGCAACTGGTGACCGACGAAGACTTGCGCCACGCCATCTTCCCGCGCCTCAAGGCCGAATGGCAGGCGGCGATCGACGCGCTGCTGGCGATCACCGGGCAAACCGAACTGCTCGACGGCAACCCGCTGTTGAAGCGCTCGATTCGCAACCGTTTCCCCTACCTCGATCCGCTCAACCACATCCAGGTCGAATTGCTGCGCCGCCACCGCGCCGGCGCCACCGACGACCGCGTGCAGCGCGGCATCCACCTGACGATCAACGGTGTCGCGGCGGGGCTGAGAAACAGCGGCTGAGCCGGGAAGCGTCGCTTACTGCGGCTTGCGGCGGAAGACGATTCTTTCGATGGTCGAATCGCCCGTGTCGTCCTTGCGGTAGTAAATGACGGCGTTGTAGTCCTTGGCCTGGGCCAGCATTCTTTCCTCGTTGATCTGCTTGAGGAAGGAAAACACCGCCGGGATCAGGGCAAATATCGAGCGCGTCCGCTCTGCCGGCTTCAGTTCGACCTGGCCGTTCTCGCCCACGGCCGCAATCCACTTGTCCATGCGGGTGGGGATGCTGCTCAGGGAAACCTTGCCGACCACCTCGACGTCGATAACGTCGCGGCGGCCTTCCATTTCCTTGCTCAGCCTGCCGTCGAACAGCTTGGAATCCATGAAGGTCAGCTGGACCCGGCCGCCCTCGGCAGTCACCGCGGCCTGCGCCCACACCTGGCCGCTAACACCAAGCACCATCGCCGCGATGACGATCGCGGTCTTCGCCACTCTGTTCATGATTTCTTCTCTCCCACTCAATGTTCGCGCCACCGGATGACCGCGTCTATTTGCAACGGCGCGCAGGATCTGCGTATTCATTCTATGCCCATCGGGAAACCGGCGAACCGCATCCGTTTCGACTATTACTCCACGTACTGCTTGCCGGCGTAGCGCGTGACGCCGATCAGCATCCGCACCAGGCTGTAGGCGGCGGCGCTGGCCAGGCGCAGCAACCAGGAACGGCGGCGCTGATCCTCGCGCCGGATCTCGGTCGCCGCGCCTTGCATGGCGGCTTCGAGACTGGCGCGCAATTGTCCGGCGAAGTCGGCATCGCGCACCACCACGTTGGCTTCGCGCGCCAGCAGCAGGCTGAACGGATCGATGTTCGAGGAGCCCACGGTGGCCCATTCGCCGTCGATCACCGCCACCTTGGCATGCAGGAAAGCCTTGTCGTACTCGAAAACGCGCACCCCGGCCGCCAGCATCCGGTCATAGAGCGACTGCGTCGCATAGTGCTGCAGGACATGCTCGATGCGTCCCTGCAGCAACAGCTTGACGCTGACGCCGCGCTTCGCCGCCGCCAGCAAGGCCTTGCGAAAGCGGCGGCCGGGCAGGAAATACGCGTTGGCGATGACGATCTCGCGGCGGGCGCCGTGAATGGCGACCAGGTAGGCGTTTTCGATATCGCGCCGATGCCGCAGGTTATCGCGGATCAGCAGCGCGGCCGCGGTGGTGCCTTGCACCGGCGGCGTCGCCGGCAGGGCCGACGGGCGCGGCGGGCGGCGGCCGAGGCGCGCCCAGCGTACCAGGCGCCAGACATGCCGCATGGTGGCGTGGATGCGCGCCACCAGTGGACCCTCGATGCGCACTGCGTAGTCGAAGCGCGCCGCTGCCGACTTGCCGTCATCGAAGTCGTCCAGCACATTGATGCCACCGACAAAGGCCAGACTGCCATCCACCACCGAGAGCTTGCGATGCAGGCGGCGCAGGCGGTGGCGCCGGAAGCGGGTTTGCCCCACCTCCGGCCGATAGGTCATCACCTCCACCCCGTCGGCGGCCAGCTCGGCGCCCAGGCCGGCGGCAAACTCGCGGGCACCAAAGCCATCCACCAGCACGCGCACGGCGACGCCTCTTAGCGCTGCGCGGGCCAGCGTGGCGGCCACCTGACGTCCGGTGACGTCGTCGGCAAAGATGTAGGTTTCCAGATGTACTTCGTGCCGCGCGGCGTCGATCGCGGCCATCAGGGAAGGAAAATACTCGCGCCCCGAGGCGAGCAACTGCAGGCGGTTGCCGGCAAGAAACGGGTGCGCGGCAAAATCCTGCGCGCTAGGCAAAGCGGTATCTTGCATGTCTGCGCTCGGCGCGATGGAATCGCCCCTGCGAGAACCGTGAATCGGCGCTCACATGCTTCCTCTTTGCGTGACGGAGACGCCGCTGCGAAGTCCCGCCGCATCGGCTGCGACTTGCAGTGTGGCGGAAAGCGCCGCGTGGTCGGAAATGGTCGACCAGGGCGGCCCCGCATGCACCTGCGCGGCGCTTACCTGCAGGCCGCGCTGGTAGATCCGGTCGAGGCGGAACAGGGGCAGCGCAGCGGGATAGCTGCGCGACGGGCGCCGGCCGACGCCGGCAAAGACCTCGGCCAGGCCAAGGCGCTCCGCCAGCAAATCATCGGCCCGGTTGCGCCAGTCGTTGAAGTCGCCCGCGATCAGCAGCGGCGCGTCGCCCGGCACCATCTCTTCGATGCGGCTGGCCAGGGCATCCATCTGCCGCCGCCGCGAACGCGCGAACAGCGACAGGTGCACGCAAACGCAATGCAGCGGCTGCGCCAGGCGCGGCAATTCGACGGCGCAATGCAAGAGTCCGCGTTTTTCGAAGCGCAGCTGCGTCACATCCTGGTTGTGTTCGTGCAGGATCGGAAAGCGCGACAGGATGGCGTTACCGTGATGACCATGGTCATAGACCATGTTGCGGCCGTAGGCGTGGCTTGCCCAGACATCCTCGGCGAGGAATTCGTGTTGCGGCAGCGCCGGCCAGTCCGGATGCCGCTCGGCATGGCCGAGGTGCAGTCCCTGTACTTCCTGAAGGAACACGATATCGGCCGATAGCTCGCGCAGGCGGTCGCGCAGTTCATGCACCATCATGCGGCGATTGAACTGCGAAAAGCCCTTGTGGATATTCCAGGTTGCGATGGAGAGCGCCAGTGTCATGCCGCGGATACCTCTTGCGCCAGTTTACAGCGCGGCAAGCGGCTTTCATACCCGAATGCGGAAAGGATTGAAGTCGGTAGTGCGGTCGTACCAGTCCTCGTCCTCAACACGCTTGAGAAAGGCCGGCACGCGGTAGGTGACGGGCGTGTCATGACGACCTCCCAGCCGGTCTGAAGCAGGTATCCTTGGAACATATACCGATTCACGCGCCGTTTTTGCGCTGTCCCTGCCGAAAACCAGATCCTCGACGGTTCGCGTCAGAAGTCGGCTTTTCATCCGGCCCCGCTTGCCGCATTCCGAGCAGGAAGGCGGAAGTTTCGCCATGATGATCTTTTCCGCAGTCCTCCGACATTGGCTTGTCCGCTTCGACGGTTTCGGGTTCGGCCTCGCTTCCGTACCCGTGCGCACGAAAACCCGAGGAAACGGGCGATTTCCTGAGCTCGTTTTTGCTTCTCGTCTGCTGGTGAATCGGCCCAGAGCGATCGGTGAAACGCGCCACTTGACGCCTCCACGCAGATCCCGACAAATAGTAGGAATCGCGATCAGGGAGTTCCTCGACATCGAGGAACACGGGAGTGCCGCCCATCGGCAGTTCCGGCTTCCCGACGACATGGATTTCCCGCTCGCGGATGGCAAGCGCCTTCAAGGCCTGGGGGTACCGTTCGGGCCTTGCGGCCAAGCGCTTGGAATGTCGATGCTGACGGAAGGTGTAGCCAGTTGGGGCACTGTAAAGATGCCTTCGCCTCTGTACCTTGCTCGTCTCCTGGGCGGTCAGCTTCCGGATGTCCTCACGCCGGGAGGATTCCTCCTTTGCGGCGGTCCATGCAGAGTATTCGGTGCCCGCTGGGATTCCCCCCCCCGGCCAGGAGATGGCACTTGACGGGGCAGGCCAGGAACGCTTCCAGCAAACGCGATGTGACCACGCTTCGCCAACTATCGCCAGGCTGCTATAAATCCCGGCAACTTGGCAGCCCTCACATCGAAGGTTGCCGTCGCTCGACAACCAAGCCGCCGGTTCTGGGCACCGATCAGGCAATCAGCGAAATCGGCGGTCGTATCCTTCCAGATGAAAAGGGCCTGCTCGATGGTCGGTTCATCCTCGAATCGAACATCGTTCGCATCGAGCAAGCCCGAGATGGCTTCAATGATCGTATTCTTCGGCAGGCTGTATCGGCTACGCAGCACCCATTCGGTTTCCAGGAGAACCAGCTGGCTTACGAAAACGTAGCGCCCTGCCGCGACCTCACGCTTGATCAGCTTGCGTGCCTTGTCAAACTGAATTTCGTCATCCCGAACAAGAAAGCGAACGAGAACGTTGGTATCAACCCCCAGCATCACCGCGACATCTGCTCAACCGGAATTGGTTTGCGACCCTTCTTGTGTAACACACCCGCCAGTTTGGTAACACTCTTGGACTTCACCCGCATGACTACTGTGGCATCCGGCATCAACGTGAATGTCATCCGGTCTCCGGCCTTCATGGATAGACTATCCCGAATTTCCTTGGGAATCGTTGTTTGACCCTTGCTAGTAAGCGTCGCGTCGTTTGACATTGCAACCTCCTTTTGTCCTTACGATTTGCATTATTGTAAGGCGATTGACCGCTGGCAATATGTTGGCGATTGGTTGTTGGGAGCTATCTGGGCGGCTGCTATCCGGCGACAGCCCTGACTGTCTCCTTCTGGCCAGCATGGACCATCGTCTAAAAGGCGAAGCTGCCGCGACGCAGCGCAACAGTCGGCGCTGGCGTTACGGCGTCGCAGCTCTCACGACACCGCGAGCATCCGCTCCAGGGATATCTTCGCCAGCTTCGCCTCGTGCTCGGGCACGCTGATCCGGTTCACCACGCGACCTTCGACCAGGTTTTCCAGGGTCCACGCCAGATGCTGCGGATCGATGCGCTGCATGGTCGAGCACATGCAGATGGTGCTGGCCATGAACTGCACGATCTTGCCCTCGTGCTTGACTTCCTCGGCCAGACGCTCGACCAGGTTGAGTTCGGTGCCGACCAGCCAGCGCGTGTTCGGCGGCGCGGCCTTGACGGTATTCAGGATGTACTCGGTGCTGCCGATATAGTCGGACTGCTTGCAGACCTCGAAACTGCACTCGGGATGCGAGATGACGATGCCTTCGGGATGCTGGTTGCGGAACTTGATGATGTCCCTGGGCTGGAACATCTGATGCACCGAGCAGTAGCCGTGCCAGAGAATGATTCTGGCATTTTCAATCTGTTCCCGCGTCAGGCCGCCCTGTTCGAGATCGGGATTCCAGATCACCATCTGGTCGAGTGGGATGCCCATCTTGAAGCCGCTCCAGCGCCCGAGGTGCTGGTCGGGAAAGAACAGCACCTTCTCGCGCTGGGCGAAAGACCAGGCAAGAATCTTCGGCGCGTTGGACGAGGTGCACACGATGCCGCCGTGTTCGCCGCAGAAGGCCTTCAGGTCGGCGGCCGAATTGATGTAGGTGACCGGCGTCACTTTCTGCTCGGGATCCAGCACGGCCGCGATTTCGCGCCAGGCCCGCTCGACCTTGGCCAGGCTGGCCATGTCGGCCATCGAGCAGCCGGCCGCCAGGTCGGGAAGGATGGAAACCTGCTCGGGCCGCGACAGGATATCGGCGACTTCGGCCATGAAGTGCACGCCGCAGAAGACGATGTTTTCGGCATTCGACTGCGCGGCCAGACGCGACAGCTTGAGCGAATCGCCGGTGATGTCGGCATGGGCATAGACGTCGGCGCGCTGGTAATGGTGACACAGCAGGACCACCTTGTCGCCCAGCTTTTCCCGCGCGGCGCGGATCCGCTCGCCGGCATCGCGGTCGGCCAGGGTGTTGAAACGGTCAAATGAAATGGTGGCGGTTTGCATGATTTGAACTCGGCAAATTACGATTGATGCCAGGGCAGGCCATTGGCGCGCCAGCCGCCGCTGCGATTGCGCTGGCCGCTGGCGTCCTTGTCGCCCTCGAAGCCTTCGAGAATGTTGTAGCAGTCGGGGAATCCGGCCTCGGTGGCGGCTCTCGCCGCTGCGTTGGAACGATGGCCGGAACGACAGAGGAACATCAGCAGCGACTCGGTCATCACCGAATGCTTCAGGGTCGGAATGAAATGGGGATTGAGCACGTTGCCGGGATAGGCCATCCATTCGATCTCGACCGCGCCCGGCACGCGGCCGACCCAATCCCACTCGGCTTTGGTGCGCACGTCGACCAGCCTTGCGCCAGGCGCGAGCTGCAGCAGTTCATAGGCCTCCCTGGGCGTCAGGGCGCCTTCGTAGGCAAGCTTCAGCTCGCGTGCGCGCGCCTGGGCCAAGCTGAGAATTTCGGTGATGCGTCCCATGGAAAGACCGGCCGGATGAGCGGGATAGAATGTGGAGGATTCGAGTATAGCTTTCCACCGGGTCTGTTCTCAATCAGGCGACGTCCATGCCTCGCGAAACCCACTCCGACAAGATCGACCCCCACCCGCGCACGGGCGCGCATTTGCGCGACGAACGCTTTCAGGAAGGCCAGCGCATTACCTGGGTCAGCGTGGTGGTCAATGTCGCGCTCACCGTCATGCAGCTGGTGGTCGGCTTCATCGCACACTCGCAGAGTCTGATCGCCGACGCGATGCACACGCTGTCGGACATCGTCGCCGACGCCTTCGTGCTGTTCGCCAACCGCAAGGGTGCGGAGGCGGCGGATGCCGATCATCCCTACGGTCACGGCCGCTACGAAACGGCAGCGTCGCTGGTGCTGGGCCTGTTGCTGGCGGGCACCGGCGGCGGCATCCTGATTGCCGCCACGGGGCGCCTGCAGGGCATCGGTAGCGCGCCGGCGGTGGGCGCGGCGGCGATGTGGGCGGCGATGTTCACCCTGGCGGCAAAGGAAGGCCTGTTCCGCTACATGCTGGCGACCGCCGAGCGCCTGCGCTCGCCGATGCTGGTGGCCAATGCCTGGCACGCCCGCGCCGACGCGCTTTCGTCGCTGGTGGTGGCGGCCGGCGTCGGCGGCGCCTTGCTCGGCTTCAACTTTGCCGATGCTGTGGCGGCCATCATCGTCGGCGCCATGATCGTGCGCGCCGGGCTCAAGTTTGCCTGGGCCGCGATTCGGGAACTGATCGATACCGGCCTTTCCGCCGACGAGGTCGCCGCGATCCGCCACAGTATCGCCACGACTCCGGGCGTGCTGGGACTGCACGAACTGCGCACGCGGCGCATGGCGCATCAGGTGCTGGTCGATGCCCACGTCCAGGTCAACCCGCGCATCAGCGTTTCCGAAGGCCATCGCGTTGCCGAATCGGCGCGACAGCGCGTGCTCGACAGTCATCCAGAAGTGCTCGACGTGCTGGTCCACGTCGATGCCGAAAACGACCTGCTGGGCAATGCCGCCATCCGGCTGCCGGACCGTGCCGTCCTTCTCACCCACTTGCGTACACTGCTCGATGCCGACCTGCCCGAATTTGAACGAACGACCCTGCATTACCTCGGGACACGGGTCGAGGCGGACATCTTTCTGCCTCCGGACTTTGCCGACCAAGCGGAACTCCTTGCCTTGCAGCAGCGGATCACCAGGGCTTTGGCCGACGACCCGTGGTTTGGCGCCATCCGGCTTAACCAAAGACTCGCACCGAAGTAGTGCAGTTGGCTTGCGCAGTGCACTCAATTGGTGCGCACGGCGATGCATGGCGAAGCAAAAGACTTGTGGCACAATCGCTTCCTTTCGCGGCGCGAATGGCACGCTAACTGCTATCCAAGGTGCTGCACAGTTTTTTGTATCGAATTCCCAGCATTTGCCATTCACTCTCAGGAGAGCAGCTCATGACCCCCCAGGACGTACTCAAACTGGTTGAAGAAAAGGAAGTTCGTTTCGTCGATTTCCGCTTCACCGACACGCGCGGCAAGGAACAACACGTTGGCGTGCCGATCTCCGCCTTCGGCATGGAGAAATTCGAAGACGGCCACGCCTTCGACGGCTCCTCGATCGCCGGCTGGAAGGGCATTCAAGCATCCGACATGCAGTTGATGCCCGATGCAAACTCCGCTTACATCGATCCCTTCATGGACGAAACCACGCTGGTGCTGACCTGCGACGTGGTCGAGCCGGCCGACGGCAAGGGCTACGACCGCGATCCGCGTTCGATCGCCAAGCGTGCCGAGGCCTATCTCAAGTCATCCGGCATCGGCGACACGGCCTATTTCGGCCCGGAACCCGAATTCTTCATTTTCGACGCCGTCGAGTGGAAGATCGACATGTCCGGCGCCTACTGCAAGGTCATCTCGGAAGAAGCCGCCTGGGCCTCGGCCGACAAGTTCGAGGCCGGCAACAGCGGCCACCGCCCGACGGTCAAGGGCGGCTATTTCCCGGTGCCCCCGGTCGACAGCCTGAACGACATCCGCGCCCAGATGTGTCTGGCGCTGGAAGCCTGCGGCGTGCCGGTGGAAGTGCATCACCACGAAGTCGCCACCGCCGGCCAGTGCGAAATCGGCACCAAGTTCGGCAGCCTGGTCCAGCGCGCCGACTGGACCCAGATCCTCAAGTACATCGTGCATAACGTCGCCCACAGCTACGGCAAGACCGCGACCTTCATGCCCAAGCCGATCGTCGGCGACAACGGCTCCGGCATGCATGTACACCAGTCGATCTGGAAGGATGGCAAAAACCTGTTCGCCGGCAACGGCTACGCCGGCCTGTCCGAGTTCGCGCTGTACTACATCGGCGGCATCATCAAGCACGCGCGCGCCCTCAACGCCATCACCAACCCGCTGACCAACTCCTACAAGCGCCTGGTGCCCGGCTTCGAAGCCCCGGTCAAGCTGGCCTACTCGGCGCGCAACCGTTCCGCCTCGATCCGCGTGCCCTACGTGCATTCCGACAAGGCGCGTCGTATCGAAGTGCGCTTCCCCGATCCGGGCGCCAACCCTTACCTGGCCTTCACCGCGATGATGATGGCCGGCCTCGACGGCATCCAGAACAAGATTCATCCCGGCGATCCGGCCGACAAGAACCTGTACGACCTGCCTCCGGAAGAAGATGCCAAGATCCCGACCGTCTGCTCCAGCCTGGAACAGGCACTGGACTACCTCGACAAGGGCCGCGAATTCCTGCTGCGCGGCGGCGTCTTCAGCAACGAGATGATCGATGCCTATATCGAACTCCGGATGGAGGAAGTCACGCGTTTCCGCATGACCACGCATCCGCTCGAGTACGAGATGTACTACTCGATCTGACCCAACCTGCCTGCGTAGCAGGCAGGTCAGCAAAAAGACCGGCCTCGCCGCTGCGGAGGATTATTCGTTGCGACAGAGGCTGACGCCGGTGTTAGCGACGCTGGACGCAGCGGCAAAAACAAAAGGGATGGGCTATGCCTGTCCCTTTTTGTCTACGTTTCCAGCACGGACGGCATCCTCGCGACAGGCCTCCATCCCTTCGGGTGAAGCCGGATTCCCGGAGCGGATATGCCGACGGCACCCCCAGCAGGTAGTTGGCGATGGCGCTGCAATTGACATACACTCGGCGGCATGAAGATTCTGCTATTTGCCCTCCCGTTCCTGCTGCCGCTGAACGCGGTCGCCAGCACGCTCTACCGGTGCACCGACGATTCGGGCACGGTGCTTTATACCAACCAGAAGACCAGCAAGAAGAATTGCACGGTACTTTCGCAACAGTCGCCACCCCCGCCGGCCAGAAGCAGTGCGCCCAGACAGCGCGCGGCAATAGCGCCGACGCCGGGCGATTTTCCCCGCGTTTCGGGCAGCGAACAGAAGGCCCGCGACAGCGACCGCCGGGCGATTCTGGACAAGGAACTCGCCAACGAACTACAAAGCGCGGAGAAAGCCAGGAAAGCCCTGTTCGACGCCGGCAACCAACCCCCGGAAAAACTGCGGCCGCTGCGCGATACCCTGGCGCTGCACGAGCGAAATGTCGAATCGCTGAAGAAAGAACTCGGCAACCTGCGCTGATTCGCGGCCCCGCCTGAGATAAAGCGACTGGTGCGCTTCTTGCACGAATCTTCCAGGATGAACGCGAACACCCCCGAGACTTTCCATGCTTTCAGCGGACTCGATCTGCTGTCCTCCGCCGTGGTGCTGGTCGATGCCAAGCTGGTCATCCGCCACGTCAATCCAGCGGCAGAAAACCTGTTCGCCGTCAGTTCGCGCCAATTGCTCGGCCATCCCCTGCAGCGGCTGGTAGGCGACTCGCCCGAACTTTCGGCCGCACTCGACAACGCGCTGAAGAACAACTGGAGCTATACCGGCCACAACATCCTGATCAAGCTCGCGCAGGACGTGCAGCTGCATGTCGATTGCACGGTAACGCCGGTGGAAACCACCAACGCGCGCCTGTTGCTGGAAGTGCGCCCGATCGACCAGCAGTTGAAGGCGGCGCGCGAGGAGCAACTGGCCCAGCAGCAGCAGGCCAACCGCGAACTGGTGCGCAATCTGGCGCACGAAATCAAGAACCCGCTGGGCGGCATTCGCGGCTCGGCGCAGCTGCTGGAACGCGAACTGGCCAGCGAACCGCTCAAGGAATATACCCAGGTCATTATCGAAGAGGCGGACCGCCTGCAGGACCTGATGCAGCGCCTGCTGTCCTCGCATCGCGTGATGCAGCCGGCGCAGGTGAGCATTCACGAGATTCTCGAACGCGTGCGGCGCCTGATCCACGCCGAATACCACAACGTCAGCGTCCGCCGCGACTATGACACCTCCCTGCCCGACATCACCGGCGATCGCGAACAACTGATCCAGGCCATTCTCAATATTTCGCGCAATGCCGCCCAGGCGATGCAGGGCAACGGCGAAATCATTTTCCGCACCCGCGCGGCACGACAGGTCACGCTGGCCAAGAAACACCACCAGCTGGCACTTGAATTGCAGGTGATCGACAACGGACCTGGCATAGCGGAAAACATTCGCGACAAGATCTTCTATCCGCTGGTGTCGGGTCGTGAGAACGGCAGCGGCCTGGGCCTCACCATCGCCCAGAGCTTCGTCCAGCAACACGGCGGAACCATTGAAGTCACTTCGCGCCCCGGTCGCACCTGTTTTTCGCTGATGCTGCCGGTGACCCGAAAGAAAAAGGAAGACTGATGAACGACGTATTCCCCAGCCCCTTCTGCCGAAGACGGGATGACCAAAGCTCGCTGCACGCGCGGGCCAAACGAGGGTCTGCCTTGGCGCGGCCCAGCGGCAGACCATGAACGCCGTCTGGATCATCGACGACGATCGCTCCATCCGCTGGGTGCTGGAAAAGGCGCTCGGCCGCGAGAACATTCCGGCCAAGTGCTTCGGCTCGGCGGACGAAGCCCTGGCGGCGTTCGACAACGGTCAGAAACCGCAAGTACTGGTCTCTGACATTCGCATGCCGGGCAGCAGCGGGCTTGATCTGCTGCGCCATGTGAAGGCCCATCACCCCAATCTGCCGGTCATCATCATGACGGCGTATTCCGACCTCGATTCAGCCGTGGCGGCCTTTCAGGGAGGCGCTTTCGAATACCTGCCGAAGCCTTTCGATGTCGATCAAGCTGTGGATCTGGTGCGCCGAGCCATCATTCAAGCGTCGCACCATAATGGTGCGCCCGAGGAAAAAAGCCCCGTACCCGAGATTCTCGGCCAGGGCGTCGCCTTGCAGGAAGTCTTTCGCGCCATTGGCCGGCTGTCCCAGTCGCACGCCACGGTGCTGATCAATGGCGAATCCGGTACCGGCAAGGAACTGGTGGCGCGCGCCCTGCACCGCCACAGCCCGCGCAAGGATGCGCCCTTCATTGCCATCAACACCGCCGCGATTCCCCGCGACCTGCTCGAATCGGAGCTGTTCGGCCACGAAAAAGGCGCGTTCACCGGCGCCAGCGCGTTGCGTCGCGGACGCTTCGAGCAGGCGGAAAGCGGCACGCTGTTCCTCGACGAGATCGGCGACATGCCTGCGGAATTGCAAACCCGGCTGCTGCGCGTGCTGTCCGACGGACATTTCTACCGCGTCGGCGGCCACCAGCCGGTGAAGGCCAACGTGCGCGTGATCGCCGCCACCCACCAGGACCTGGAAGACCGGGTCAAGGAAGGCCTGTTCCGCGAAGACCTGTTCCATCGCCTCAACGTCATCCGCCTGCGCCTGCCACCCCTGCGCGAGCGGCGCGACGACATCCCCCTGCTGGCGAAACATTTCCTGCAGAAAAGCGCGCAGGAACTCGGCGGCGAACCCAAGCGCCTGACCGACGCGGCGCTCAAGTACCTGCAGGGCCTGGACTTCCCCGGCAACGTGCGGCAACTGGAGAACCTTTGCCATTGGCTGACCGTGATGGCCCCCGGACAAAGCGTGGATGTTCCCGACCTGCCGGCCGAACTGCGCGACGAACCGCGCCGCGATTTGCCCGCCAACTGGAGTGCCGCTCTGGCGCGGGAAGCCGACCGCCTCTTGAGCGCAGCACCGGGCGAGGTGTTCGAGCAGCTCACGCGCCAGTTCGAGGCGACGCTGATCAGTCGCGCCCTGAACGCCACGGGGGGACGCCGCATCGATGCCGCCCAACTGCTGGGCATCGGTCGCAACACCATCACGCGCAAGATTCAGGAACTCGGCCTGGACGACGTCAAGAGCGACGCCCATCCAGACTGAAGCAACTCATTCGGGCTGCAATATTTTCTTCAGCAACGCCTTCACCACCGCGGGTTCGAACGGCTTGTCGCAGATGCCCGACACCCCGGCTTCCTCGACCGCGGCAAGCCGGCCCCGATCGGACTCGCTGGTGACCATCAGCACCGGCACCGAGTTCTGCCAGCTTTTCTGACGGATGTAATCGACCAGGGCCTTGCCGTCCATCTCGGGCATGTTGTAATCGGTGACCACCAGGTCGACCATGCTTTCGACCATCACCGCCACCGCCTCGATGCCGTTCTCCGCTTCGACGAAGTTCTTGATGCCGAGATTTTCCAGCACCCGGCGGATGAAACGGCGCGCGCTGAGGCTGTCATCCACCACCAGCACGCGCAAGCTTTCCAGATCGATACCGGCATTTTCGAGACTGGCGTCATCGTCGAGATAGTCCAGCGTGGCGCGCAAGGCCTTGCGCAATTGCGCTTCGGTGAACGGCTTGGGCAGGATGCCGCAGACGCCGCTCTGCCGCACCGGGTCGAGCACCTGCGGCCGCGTTTCGCTGGACACCAGGATGAAGGGTACGTGCTCGAAATCCGGGTCGCCGCGCATCTTCTGCACCAGCTCGGTTCCCGACATGTCGGGCAGATACAGCGCGCTGATCACCACGCTCGGCAGGTCTTCGCGCATGCGCGACAGAACCTCGGCAGCGGAAGCGTAGCGATGCACCTGCGCCACGCCCAACTGGCCGAGCAGGTTGGCGATGATGCGCCCCTGAATGGCCGATGGCTCGACCAGATAAACAACCAGCTCGGAAAATCCAGTTAGCACGATGGCGGCCAGCAGAACGGACGAGCTTCAAGTATAGTCAATCCGGCCCTTGCCAGAGTTCTGCCACGGGTTCGTCATCAGCGAGGACACTCTCATGCCCACCACCATTGCCGCTATTGCCGCCAAGCTGGGGGCCGCCGCGCGTCGCTTCGACATCGACGTCCTGCCCCGTTGCGACTCGACCAATGCCGTGCTGCTGAGCCGCGCCGAAAGCGGCGCCCCGTCCGGCACGGTGGTCATCGCCGAGGAACAGGCCGCCGGCCGCGGTCGGCGCGGACGCACCTGGTTCTCCAGCCCCGGCGACAGCCTGACATTTTCGCTGCTCTGGCGCTTTGCGCCGGGCACCGCTCCGGCCGGCCTGTCCCTGGCGGTTGGCGTCGCCGTCGCTGCCGCCCTGGAGAAAGTCGGCGCCGGCTCGCCTTGCGTACCGGGAACTCCGCTGCGCGGGCAGGTAACGGCGCTGAAATGGCCCAACGATGTCCTCAAGGACGGCCGCAAGCTCGGCGGCATACTGGTTGAACTGGTACCCGGCGCATCCCATGCCGCGGTCATAGGCGTCGGCATCAACCTGCGGCTGCCCGCCGCCATGCCCGAGGACGTGCGCGCCGCGTCGGTGGCCCTCTGCGCGACGAACGAAGATGTGAATGCGGACGACCTGTATGCCGCGCTGCTGCTCGAATTGCTGGCCGCACTGGAAACCTTCGCCGTCCACGGCTTTGCCGCGCTGCGTCCGCAATGGATGGCGCGCCATGCCTTGCAGGACGCAGCCGTCAGCCTTTTGTCCGATTTCGCTCCGGCCCGCGCAGGTATCTGTCGCGGCGTCGACAGCGACGGCGCGCTGCTGCTCGAAGTCGATGGACAGGTCGAGCGCATTCTCTCCGGCGAAGTCTCGCTGCGGCCGGCCTGAGATCCATGATCCTGTGCCTCGACGCCGGCAACACGCGGCTCAAGTGCGGCCTTTTCGACGGCGACGGCTGGCGCATGCAAGGCGTGCTGGACTACCGGGCGTTCGACGATCTGGCCGCCGAATTGTCGGAGAAGCCGGCGCGTATCGTGGCCTGCAACGTGGCCGGCGAAGCGGTGCGCCAGCGCATCGAGGCGCTGGCCGGGAGCCTGGATCTTCCGCTACGCTGGCTCGTCAGCTCGGCCGCTGCCTGCGGCGTGGTCAATGGCTATGACAAACCCGAGCAACTCGGCGCCGATCGCTGGGCGGCGCTGATCGGTGCGCGGGCGCTGCACACCGGGCCGAGCGTAGTGGTAATGGCCGGCACGGCAACCACCATCGACGCGCTCGAAGACGAGGGCCTGTTTCGCGGCGGCTTGATCCTGCCCGGCCTGAAATTGATGCGCGCCGCGCTGGCCCAGAATACCGCTGACCTGCCCCACGCGGCCGGTCGTTACCGGGCCCGGCCGACCAACACCGACGATGCCATCGTCAGCGGCGCAATCCACGCCACGCTGGGCGCCGTCGAGCGCATGCGCGCGACACTGGGCAGGGAAGCCCTGTGCCTGCTGTCAGGCGGCGCCGCTGCCGAGCTCGCGCCGCACCTCGGCCTGCCCTATCGCCTGGTCGACAACCTGGTGCTGGAGGGGCTGGCGCGATACAGCCAGGCTATCTAAGCAACTCCTGCGCAATGATCAGCTGCCGCACCTGCGTGGTGCCGGCACCGATCTCGATCAGCTTGCCGGCGCGGTAAAGGCAGTTCACCTCGGTCTCCCACATGAAGCCGTTGCCGCCGTGAATCTGCACGGCATGATCAAGCACCGTCTTCAGCATGTAGCCGGCATGCAGCACGACGGCGGCAGAGCGCTTGTGGATTTCGCCGCGACCGGCCTCGCCGGCGGCGGCGACTTCCTTCAGCAGCTGGTAGGAAAACGCGCGAACCGATTCGAGCGCCGCATACATGTCGGCCAGCATGCCCTGCACCAGCTGGAAGCCGGCGATCGGCTGGCCGAACTGCACCCGCGTCCGCGCGTAGTCGAGCGACAGGTCCAGCGCGCGCTGGGCGATGCCGATCACATGGCCGCTGAAGAACACGCGCTCGATGTCGAGTCCGCTCATCACCACCTTGACGCCCTGGTCCTGTTCGCCGATCAGGTTGGCCGCCGGGACGCGACAGTCGTCGAACAGCAGTTCGCCGGTCGGGCTGCCGCGCCAGCCCATTTTCTTCAGGCTTTGCGCCACCGAGAAGCCCGCCATGCCCTTTTCCACGACAAAGGCTGAAATGCCGTGCTGGCCGCGCTCCGGCGTGGTCTTGGCGTAGATCAGCAGCAGGTCGGCCACCGGGCCGTTGGTGATGAACATCTTGCGCCCGTTCAGCAGGTAGTGATCGCCGTCGCGGCGCGCCGTAGTTTTCATCGAACCCAGCGCGTCCGAGCCTGCACCCGGTTCGGTCAGGCCCAGGGCGCCGATGCCCGCGAGCATGCGCGGCAGAAAGCGCGCCTGCTGCTCGCTGCTGGCGTTCCTTACCAGGTTGTTCACGCAAAGATTCTCGCTGGCGCCCCAGCTCGCGCCGAGCATGTTGTTCCAGTAGGACAGCGCCTCGCCGATGAAAAACTGCGAGACCAGATCGAGCCCCGGCCCGCCCAGCGATTCGGGCACCGTGGTGCCGAGCAGTCCCACCTCGCCCATCTTGCGGTATTGGTCGTCGGGAAACCAGTCGTCGTCGTCCATGCGCCGCAACAGCGGATGATGGCGCTCCCGCGCATAGCGCCAGGCCATGTCGTAGATTTGCTGGTGCTGTTCGCCGAAGCCGAAGTTGCGCAGGTCGATCATGATTTCCCCTTGCCGGACCGCCAGTCTAGCCGATGAAACATGACTACTTGCTCGCGCCGGCTTCATGGTCGACAATGCCCTACCGTCCGGAGGAGTGTTCCATGCCTGCCCACTTTCTCGCCGCGCTGCCGAACTTTCTGGCCTATCTCGGAGCCGCCCTCGCGCTGCTCACCGTATTCATGGCGATCTACCTCTACGTCACGCCTTACGACGAGATCGCCCTGATCCGCAACAACAATACCGCAGCGGCGATCTCGCTGTCCGGCGCGGTGCTGGGCTTCGCCATGCCGATCGCAAATGTCATCGCCCACAGCGACACGCTGCTCGACCTGGCGGTATGGGGCGTCATCGCCGGCGTCGTGCAACTGCTGGCCTGGGGCGTGGCGCGCGTGGCGCTGCCGCAACTGCAGGAGGACATCGCCGCCGGACGCGCGGCGCCCGCCACCTTCGTCGCCGCACTCTCGATCACCGTCGGCCTGCTCAACGCCGCCTGCATGACCTATTGATATTCACCTAAGGAGACGCTCATGGCACTTATGGATTTCATCAAGAAACAGTTCATCGACATCATCCAATGGACCGAGGACGATGGCGACACCATGGCCTGGCGCTTTCCCATGGCCGAATTCGAAATCCAGCACGGCGCCAGCCTGACGGTGCGCGAATCGCAGATGGCGGTGTTCGTCAATGAAGGCCAGGTCGCCGACGTCTTCGGCCCCGGCATGTACAAGCTGACGACGCAGACGCTGCCGGTGCTGACCTACCTGAAGAACTGGGACAAGCTGTTCGAGTCGCCCTTCAAGTCCGACGTCTACTTCTTTTCCACGCGCCAGAAGATCGACCGCAAGTGGGGCACGCCGAACCCGGTCACCATCCGCGACAAGGATTTCGGCATGGTGCGGCTGCGCGCCTTCGGCATCTACGCCTTCCACCTGAGCGACCCGAAAGCCTTCCACACCACGCTTTCCGGCACCATGGAACGCTACGGCTCGGAAGATCTCGAAGGCCAGTTGCGCAACACCATCGTCGGCCATATCTCGGACATCTTCGGCGAATCCGGCGTGCCCTTCATCGACATGGCCGGCAACCAGGAGGAATTCGGCAAGGCCCTCAAGGCCAAGCTCGATCCGATGTTCCAACAGTACGGCCTGGCCCTCGACAGCCTCAACGTGCAGAACATCTCCCTGTCCGAGGAACTGCAAGCCATGCTCGACAAGCGCATCGGCGTGAACATGATGGGCGGCATGCAGGCCTACACCCAGTTCCAGGTCGCCGAGGCGATTCCACTGGCGGCGCAGAACGAGGGCGGCCTGGCGGGACTCGGCGCCGGCGTCGGCGTCGGCTTCGGCGTCGGCCAGCAGGTTGCGGCATCGATGGGCCAGGCTTTGAACCCGGCCGCTGCGCCCAATGCCGCCGTAGCGCCAGCGCCGACTCCTGCGCCTGCCGCCGTTTCGGCGGACGAGATCGTCGCCACCATAGAAAAACTGCACGGCCTGGTCGGCAAGGGCATGCTGTCGCAAGCGGAATTCGATGCGAAAAAGGCGGAACTGCTGAAAAAACTCGGCTGACGCCCTTCCCACAGGAATCGGGCCATG
>MHZX01000059.1:31772-35549 GCA_001828935.1 Rhodocyclales bacterium RIFCSPLOWO2_02_FULL_63_24 | reverse complement strand
CCTCAGATGAGGGGCGAGGTAACATCTTGACTTCAACACGACTACAGCACCGGGGTTTCCTCCGCGTAGCGGCTTCGTCCAACAGTCGAGCGAAGCGAGCCGATCAGTAGCCCCCCGTGAGGGGGGATGGGGGGCGGGCCTCAATTCGCCTTTCGCGTGTTTCATCTTCGGCGGGTGGCTTTCGCTGCCATGCGCGTTAGGCTCTAAGCCCCCGGCGGATCGTTGCTGTTGCGCATATGGCGCGCCAGGTCGTCGAGCGACTTGTCGAGTGCCGCGCGCAGGGCTTCGTCGGTGATGACTTCGGTCATCGCCTGGCGCATGCAGAGCATCCATTGTTCGGCTTCCTGGCTGCCGATCGGAAACGGCAGGTGGCGCGCGCGCAGCATGGGGTGGCCGAACTTCTCGACATAGAGTTGCGGGCCGCCCAGCCAGCCGGAAAAGAACATGAACAGCTTGTCCTCGGCGCCGGACAGGTCGGCGGCGTGGAGTTTGCGGATGCCATAGGCTTCAGGCAACGTGTCCATCAGTTCGTAGAAGCGCTTGACCAGGCGGCGCACGGCGGGCTCACCGCCGATGCGCATAAAAGGAGTGGAGGTTGGGTTCATGACGTCGTGGTGGCGGATTGATTGGGTGCGCGCAGCACCAGGCGCGCAACGAGGCCGCCCGATTCGCGCGGCAGAAGTTCCAGGCGGCCGTTGTGGGAACGCGCGATGCGATCGACGATGGCCAAGCCCAGCCCGGCGCCGGTGGCATTGCTGCGGGCAACTTCGAGGCGGGCGAAGGGACGTTTCATGCGTTCGATGTGTTCAGCCGGAATGCCGGGGCCACTATCGCGGACTTCGATGGCGGTTTCGCCGGCCTCCAGGCTCAAGGCCAGGTCCACCGGAGATTCGGCGCCGGCATGACGCAGGGCGTTGTCGATCAGGTTGCTGACCGCGCGGCGCAGGGCTTGCGGCCGCACCGGCAGGGGAGAAGGAAGGGGCGGCGCTGGCGCTGCGGCGACGGCGGCGGCCAATTCGACGCGGAAGCCGCGTCGGCGGTATTGCGTGGCGAGTTCCGCCAGCAACGCTGCGACATCCACGAATCGCGGCGCTTCGCCGCCTTCCGAGCGGGCAAAGTCGAGGAACTGGCCGATGGTCTTGTCCATTTCCTCGACGTCGGCCGTCATGCCTTCGCGCAGGCTTTCGTCGGCGGCCATTTCGATGCCCATGCGCAGTCGCGTCAGCGGCGTGCGCAAGTCGTGCGAAATGCCGGCCAGGATCAGGGCGCGGTCCTGGTCGAGCTGCGCCAGGTCGGCGTTCATCTGGTTGAAGGCATGGGCGACGGTCGCCAGTTCGGTCGGGCCGGCTTCATCGAGGCGATCCGGCGTGTCGCCGGCGCCGACTTTGCGCGCGGCCTGTTGCAAGGCCTTGAGCGGACGGGTGATGCGGAACACGATGAGCCAGGCGCCGGCCAGCGACAGCAGCAATGCGGCGACGCCCCAGCCCAGCCAGCCCAGGGGAAACACGCGTTCGATGCGTTCGCTGGGCAGCGCCAGCCAGTAGATGCCCTCGTCGCTGTCGTCGATGCGAAAGTCGATGAACAGGGCGCGCTCTCCCTCCCGTTCGAGGGTCAGGCGGGTGTTCGGCCCCAGTTGTTCCCTGACCAGTCCCTGCACCAGTTGCAGGAAGGCCCGATCGGGCAGCGGTGCGATGCGGTCTGCGGCGTCGGCCGGATAGATGTGGATGCCTTCGCGGTCGGACAGATCGCGCAGGAGTTCACGGCGAGCTTCCGGACGCGCGGAAATCAGCGCCGCTCGCGTCAGGTTGGCGACGCTGACCAGGGTTTGCGCCAGTTGCCGGGCGCGCGGCTCGCGTTCGTAGCTGCGGAAGATGGCGAACCACGCCGCCACCGAAAGCACCATCAGCAACGCGATGAACAGGAAGGTGCGCCACAGCAGCGAGCGCGGCAATAACTTTATTCCAATTCGCATTGGAAACGAGACGCGAAGACGAGCCGCAGACAGTGCTCGAGCACGGCAAGGCGAAGGCGACAAAGTATCGTTTGCAATTCGATTGGAATCATTCGTGCTTCTTGCCGTCGGGCACGAAGACGTAGCCGAAGCCCCACACCGTCTGAATATAGCGCGGCTTGGCGGGATCTTCCTCGACCAGTTTGCGCAGCCGCGAGATCTGCACGTCGATGGCGCGGTCGAATACCTCGTATTCGCGGCCGCGCGCCAGTTCCATCAGCTTGTCGCGGCTCATCGGCTGGCGCGGGTGTTCCAGCAGGACCCGCAGCAGTCCGAACTCGCCCGAGGTGAGCAGCGTGGATACGTCCTCGCGTTCAAGCTCCCGCGTCGCCAGATTGACCCGCACCTTGCCGAAGCTCACGCTCTCCTCGACGATCGCCGGCGCACCCGGCGGCGGCGGAGCGGCCCGGCGCCGCAGCACGGCATGGATGCGCGCCACCAGTTCGCGCGGATTGAAGGGCTTCGGCAGATAGTCGTCAGCGCCGATTTCAAGGCCGACGATGCGATCCACCTCGTCGCCCTTGGCGGTCAGCATGATGATGCTCACCGGGTTGGCCACGCCGCGCAGTCGTCGGCAGATGGCCAGGCCGTCCTCGCCGGGCAGCATCAGGTCGAGCACGATCAGGTCGTACAACTCGCGTTCCAGCGCGCGATCCATGCCCGGCGCGTCGGGCACGGCCTTGACGGTGAATCCCTGGTCGGAGAGATAGCGCTCCAGCAATTGGCGCAGGCGCAGGTCGTCGTCGACGACGAGGATCTTGTTTTTGGCTTCGTTCATGACGTGAATCCTAGCGGGATCGCCGGCGTCGTGCCAGCGGCCTTTACAAACGATTACAAAGCCGGCCCTACGGCAATAGTTGGCTTACAGCGCCCGTCGAGAATGCAAACGTGCCGCAAAGAAGGCGGCGGAGCGGAAGCGCAACACAGGAGGCAATCATGAAAGCGCTATTCATCAGCATGACTCTGGCAGCAGGACTGGCATTGTGGGGTGCGGAACCCCAGGCCGGCATCGACAACCTGATGGCCGTCAGCCGCTATGCGGGCGAGCAGGTTTACAATATCTTGCATTGAGGATGGCAAAGGGCGTGAAGTGAGGGCGAGACGCAGGGCGCGACTGACGGTGGTAACGGGCATGCTGTGGTTGCTGACGGCGGTTGCCTCGGCGCAGGGACCTCATCGCCCGCCGGCGGGACGCAACGCCGATGGCGGCGGCCCGCAGCGGATGATGCCCGCCCAGCGTGCCGAGCAAATCTCTCCCCGCGACGCCATCGCGCCGGCCGGCGGCAGTCGTCTGTCGCCCGAAGAACGTCGCCAGTTGCGCCGCGACGTCCATGAAGCCGGGCGCGACTTGTATTCGGACCGGATGCCGCCGGGCCGCCGCGAATTGCGCCGTCAATAGCTCGGGTTGCGCAGGTCTGCGCGGCGCGCCGGCATTGGCGCCGACCCGGCGGGATGTCGTAAGCTTCGGTCGATGCCATCGCCGAAGAATCTGATTCCAGAGATCGATCAATCGATCCAGCTGCTGTCCATCGTGGATCGGCTGGTAGCCGAAGTGCGCCCCGGCGGACGCCCGAACGTCGAACTGGACAGCCAGCTGGAACGCGATCTGGGGCTCGACAGCCTGGCGCGGGTGGAACTGCTGGCGCGCATCGAACAGGCTTTTGGCGTCCGCCTCGACGACGCAGTCCTCGGCTCGGCGGAAACGCCGCGCGACTTGCTCGTGGCCGTCGCCGCCAGCGCGCCGGTAGCGACGGCAGGCGAATCGC
>MHZX01000059.1:9162-31566 GCA_001828935.1 Rhodocyclales bacterium RIFCSPLOWO2_02_FULL_63_24 | reverse complement strand
CGTGGCCCTGATGCTGCCGACCGGGCTGGAGTTCTTCCACAGCTTTTGCGGCATCCTGCTGGCTGGCGCGATTCCGGTGCCGATCTACCCGCCGACGCGACCGGGCCAGATCGAGGATCATCTGCGCCGCCAGGCCGGCATCCTGCAGAACTGCGAAGCCGTGGCGCTGATCACCTTCGATGCGGCGCGACTGGTGGCGCGGATTCTTTCCGGGCTGGTGCCCAGTCTGCGCGAGGTGACGACGCCCGAACAACTGCGCGCAGCGGATGCCTTGGCGGCGACGGTCGACGATCACCGCGGCCGGCATGACGAGATCGCCCTGCTGCAATACACCTCCGGCTCGACGGGCAATCCCAAGGGCGTGACGCTGGATCACGGCAATTTGCTGGCCAACATCCGCGCCTGGGGACAGGCGGTTCAATTGCGGCCGGCCGACGTCACCGTCAGCTGGCTGCCGCTGTATCACGACATGGGCCTGATCGGCGCCTGGCTGGGCAGCCTCTACCACGCCTGTCCGCTGGTGCTGATGTCGCCGCTGGATTTTCTGGCGCGTCCCGAGCGCTGGCTGTGGGCCATTCATCACCATCGCGGCACGGTTACCGCCGCGCCCAATTTCGCCTTCGAACTCTGCCTGCGCCATCTCGATCCGGCCCGGCTGGAGGGGCTCGACCTGAGCTCGCTGCGCTATGCCGCGAACGGCGCCGAGCCGGTGGCGGCCGCCACGCTGTCGCGTTTTACGGCGGCCTTCGCGCCTTACGGCTTGCGTGCCGACGCCCTGGCGCCGGTGTATGGCCTCGCCGAATGCTCGGTCGGCCTCGCCGTCTCACCACCCGGACGCGGGCCGCTGATCGACCGGGTGCGGCGCGATCCCCTGCTGGCCGGGGGCGAGGCGCTGCCCGCCGCGGCCGACGATGTGCACGCGCTGCAGTTGGTGGCCTGCGGCCGTCCGCTGCCGGGCCATGATGTGCGCATCGTCGATGGCGCCGGGCGCGAGTTGCCGCCGCGCCGCGTCGGCCGCCTCGAATTCCGCGGGCCGTCGACCACGCGCGGCTACTACCGCAACGCCGAGGCCAGCCGCCAATTGATCCGCGACGGCTGGCTCGATTCCGGCGATCTGGCCTACCTGGCCGAGGGCGACATCGTCATCACCGGCCGCATCAAGGACACCATCATTCGCGGCGGGCGCAATCTCTATCCCTACGAACTGGAGGAGGCGGTCGGCGCCCTTGCCGGCGTGCGGCGTGGCTGCGTTGCGGTATTCGGGGTTCCCGTCGTGGGGCAGGGCACCGAGAAACTGGTGGTGGTGGCGGAGAGCCGCGAGACCGCTGCGGCAGCGCGACAGGAGCTGATCCAGCGCATCAACGCGCTGGCCGTCGATCTGCTCGGCACGCCGCCCGACGACGTGGTGCTGGCGCCGCCGCATGCCGTGCTGAAGACCTCCAGCGGCAAGATCCGGCGCGCGGCGACGCGGGACATTTATCTTGGCGCGGGTTTCGCCGCCGGCAGCCGTTCGCTCTGGTTGCAGATGGCCCGGCTTGGCATGGCCGGTTTCTGGCAGGGAATGCGCGCCGTCCTGCGCCGTGGCGCGGAACTGCTCTATGCCGGTTATGCCTGGGCCGTGTATGGCCTGCTGACGCCGCTCGCCGTGGCAGGCATCCTGCTGTTGCCCGGCGCCGCGCTGCGCTGGCGCTTTGTCGCCGCGCTGGCGCGAAGCTGCGTCCGGCTGTGCGGCATCCCCTTGCGCATCGACGGACTGGACGGCCTGCCGGCGGCGGGCGCGGTGTTCGTCGCCAACCATGCCAGCTATGTCGACGGCATTGTATTGGCGGCGGCGCTGCCGATGCCCGTCAGCTTTGTCGCCAAGCAGGAACTCGCCGCGCATGCGCTGGCCGGTCCGTTGCTGCGCCGCCTGGGCGCGGTGTTCGTCGAACGCTTCGACGTGCGGCAGGGGGTCGATGACGTGCGTCGCCTGGCCGCGGCCGCGGGTCACTGGCCGCTGTTCTTCTTTGCCGAGGGCACTTTCACGCGGCAGCCTGGCTTGCGGCCGTTTCGCCTGGGTGCCTTCCAGATCGCGGTGCAGAACGGGCTGGCGGTGACGCCGGTAGTCCTTACCGGTACCCGCGACGTCCTGCGCGACGAATCCTGGTTGCCGCGGCGCAACCCAATCGGCGTCAGCTTCTGCGCCCCCGTCGTCGTCCCGGGCGAAGGCTGGCAGGCAGCACTGGCGCTGCGCGACGCGGCGCGGGCGGCGATCCTGCGCCGCTGCGGCGAGCCCGATCTGGAGGGTGGTGCGCCATGAGCAGGCAAATCCTGGCCGACGGCGTAAGAGTGCGCGAGGTCTGGGCCTGGGCCATGTACGACTTCGCCAACTCGGCCTATACGACGACTGTGGTGACGGCGATTTTCAACGCCTATTTCGTCGCCGTGGTGGCTGCCGGCGCACCATGGGCCACCCTGGCCTGGACGTCGGCGCAGGCCATTGCCAGCATTGCGATCATGCTCACGGCGGCCAGCGTCGGCGCCTATGCCGACCGCCACGGCGCGAAGAAGAAGTTGCTCGGCGTGACCACCGCCGGCTGCGTCGCCGGCACCGCCGCGCTGTTCTGGGTCGGTCCCGGCGACGTCGTGCTGGCGATGGCGCTGGTGGCCATCGCCAGCTTCTTTTTCGGCAGCAGCGAAAACATCATCGCCGCTTTTCTGCCCGAGCTGGCTGGGGAGGAGGATCTGGGCAAAGTCTCCGGCTGGGGCTGGAGCTGGGGCTATCTGGGCGGCATGGCCTGCCTCGGCCTCTGTCTCGCCTACATCGTGGGCGCCAAGGCACAGGGCGCAGGCGCCGCGCAGTTCGTTCCGGTGACGATGCTGATCACCGCCGCCTTTTTTGCCGTGGCGTCGGCGCCGACTTTCCTCCTGTTGCGCGAACGAACGCGGGCGACGCCGGTCGCCGACGCCGGTGCCGAGTTCTCGGCGCTGGCGCACAGGCTGCTGCGCACCGCGCGCGAGGCGCAGCGTTTTCCGGACATGGCCCGCTTTTTGGTCTGCCTCCTGTGCTACCAATCCGGGGTCTTCGCCGCCATCGCGCTGGCGGCCATCTACGCCCAGGAAGCGATCGGCTTCACGGCGGAAGACAACATCAAGCTGTTCTTCGTGGTGAATGGCACGGCCGCCGTCGGCGCCTTCGCCTTCGGCTATCTGCAGGACCGGTTGGGGCATGTGCGCACCATCGCCCTGACGCTGGCGGGCTGGCTGCTGATGACGGCCATCGCCCTGAGCTCCGACAGCCGCGAGCAGTTCTGGGTGGCGGCCAATATCGCCGGGCTCTGCCTCGGTTCCAGCCAATCGGCGGCGCGCGCGCTGGTGGGTTTGTTCGCGCCGGCGCAACGGCGTGCCGAGTTTTTCGGCCTCTGGGGTCTGGCCATGAAACTGGCGGCGGTCGCCGGTCCCATGACCTACGGCCTGACGACCTGGCTGTCGGGCGGCAACCATCGCCTGGCGCTGGCCGTTACCGGCCTCTATTTCGTTGCCGGTTTACTGCTGCTGATCGGGATCGACGAAAGGCGGGGCCGCGAGGCCGCCTTGGCCGCCTGACCCCGGTTTGCCCGTACCGGCAGCGGCGCGTCAGCCGGGGCGCATCGAAAGCCCTGCCGCCATTGCGAGAGGAGTCTCGATTCCCCTCGCTTTCGACATAAATAAGGCCGCGAAAACCTACCCGGTTCGGAGTAGCGAAAATACCTCAACACAGGTATTTCCATTGCCCTTGACGGCGGATATCTTTATTCCATACGGAAATAATTGCGCGCATGTCCAACAACCTACCGGCAAGTGCCGCAACATATCGCCAAGGGGTGCACGTCATGATAGGAAGAGGGGCAACAATGCAGGACCAGATCGGGCCGACGCAGGCCGCATTTCACGCCGCTGCCAACCTTGATACTCGCGGCGAGTACGGTACGCTGGTGCTCGACGGCTTGGGCCGAATCCGCAGTTGCGGCGAGGCCGGCGAGCGGATTTTCGGGGCCAGCCAGGTGCGCCTTGTCGGCAGGCGGATATCGGAGTTCATTTCAGGCCTGCTTTTGGGCGGAAGCTCGCCAAGCTACAACGCGCGCTATCTGGTTTATCTCAGCGCGGACGGCGAGTGGCGCAGCTACGAGGCGAAGGACGCCGACGGACGTGCTTTTGTCGTGGAACTCAATCTGTCGCGGATGGTGACCGACGGTCAGGAGATTTTCCTGCTGAATCTGCGTCGGCCGGAACAGGCGACGCATTCCTGATTTGCGCCGCAACATCCGGTAGGCAAGAGCTTATCAACTGAATCCCCGAATACCGCCTTGCAGCGTTTCACTGAGCCGGTGGCGCGGCCAGCGGGCATTCCTATCCAGCCACACATTGTTCAGGAGGCAGCAATGAAAACCAGAACCGAGTCAGTGAAGAAGACCACAGGCAACGCCGCGCCGCGAAAGGCCTACCAGGCGGAGTGGCCCGATTCTGCGGGCGGCAGCGACGCCTGTCCGCGCGAGCAGATGATCGCGGAGGCGGCGTATTTCCATGCCGAACGGCGCGGCTTCGCGCCCGGCAACGAAATGTCCGACTGGTTGCAGGCCGAGGCCGACATCGAAGGTCTGCGCGCGCAATAAGCCGCCGGCGGCAGCCATATCGACACGTTTGTATGCAGAGCAAGCTAAAAAGGAGAACTCATCATGGCCAACATCACGCGTTCCGATCCGTTCAATGAGCTGACGCGCTTCGATCCCTTCAGCGATTTCGACAATCTGTTCAAGGGATTCATGGTGCGCCCGGTGTTCCAGGGGGCGACTGCCGCGCCCCAGATGAAGCTGGAGGTGAACGAAGACGACAAGGCCTACACGGTCAAGGCCGAAATTCCCGGGGTGAAGAAAGAGGACATCCACATTTCGGTGGACGGCAACCTGGTTTCGATCAGCGCCGAAGTGAAGAAGGAGACCGAGCAGAAAGAAGGCAAGAAAGTGGTCCATAGCGAGCGCTATTACGGACAGGTGGCCCGCAGCTTCACGCTCGACAAGGAAGTGGAGCAGGGCACGGCGAAAGCCAGCTACACGGACGGCATGCTGGAAGTGGTGCTGCCGAAGAAGCCGGGAGTGACGGCCAAGAAAATCGCCGTCACCTGAACCGTTCGTTTCCGGCGCTCCGCCGTCGGAACGGATGGGATGGCGCCGCTGCCAATTCCGGCAGTCGGCGTCAGGAATCACCAGACCGGTTGTCAGGTCATGCGTAGCCACGCACGACCTGGATGGAGAGGTGTTGTCATGAACATCAGCATCGACGAAAGCGCCTGGAGTAACGACGCCTATCCTCAACTCAAGCACATCCGCAACTTCTTCATCGTGGTTGTTTTCGGCATGGCGCTGTCCATGGTTGCCGTCCGTTACGCATTCAGCGGCTTCAGCAGGGCCTGGGCCGCTGCCGTCGCAATGTCTCCCGAGTTGCTGGATGCATACGTGGGCGAACTCGGCACCCTGGTGGGCGTGATCAAGGATATCAGCGGCCAGACCAATCTGCTCGCACTCAACGCTGCCATCGAGGCGGCGCGCGCCGGCGATCAGGGGCGCGGCTTCGCAGTGGTGGCGGACGAAGTCCGCAAGCTGGCGAGTCGTTCCCGCGATGCGGCAAATCTGGTCTGGAGCGGGATCGAGTAGGCCCAGTCCAGCGTCAGCGTCGCCTTCAGCAAGGACGCGCAGGAGATGATCAACGGCGACCTTGCGCAGGCCCTGCACCTGGTGGGAGTGGTCGGCGAGATGCAGGACAGACTCGAACAGCGGGGCGAGGCACTGCGCGCCCGGATTGCCGACGGAGCGGTGATCAACGAACAACTGGCGGGACAAATCAACGACATGTTGATGAGCGTCCAGTACCAGGACGTCGTCAGGCAGATGGTGGAACGGCTGGATGTCGCCCTCAACGAGAAGTCGCGGGTATTCGACGAGATGGCAGCCGATCTGGTGATCGCGGAAGGCACGCCGAATTTTGGCGGGCAGGCGATCAAGTCCATCCTCGCCAACTTCACTGCCACGGAAAGCCGGCATGGCAATTCCGGCGCGCGCACCGAAAACGGCGCTGCCAGGACACTTTTCAACACGCCCGGGGTGGAGCTGTTCTAAAGCCCGAACCGATCCTGAAAGGACGCAATCATGGACCTCCAGATACTGCAACAGGCCGACAAGGCCAGCATCAAGCTGCCGCCGCGCTTCGATCTCGTCGCGACAGGCATGTTTCGGCAAACCTACGCCGATGTGCAGTACATCGACAGTACCGCGCTTGGCAGCTTGTTGCTGCTGCGCGATCGCGCCGATAAATCCGCGCGTTCCGTGACTCTCGTCAATTGCCAGTCGCGGGTGATGAAAATCCTTACGGAAGCGAACTTCCACCGCATATTTTCGACCTCCTGAATGACGTTCCTTCGGCAAGCAGCAAGCAGACAAACATGATCAAGAAAATCAGCATTCATCAGCTGGCGCCCGGTATGTATGTCCAAGACCTGAATTGCAGCTGGCTGGTGCACCCGATGTTTTCCAATCACTTCATGGTGAAGGATGAAGCAACGGTCGAGAAAGTCCACGTCCTCGGCGTGCGCGAGCTCTATATCCAGCCGACCGAGGTGGTGAGCGGCGACCTGGTGGCCGTGTTGCGCTCACGCAATGGGCGGCTTTACGTCATGCTGGCCGACTCCACGGGGCACGGCCTGCCCGCGGCCCTCAATCTGCTGCCGATCAACCATATTTTCTACAGCATGGTCAGCAAAGGCCTGGCGGTGGGCATGATCGTCGAGGAAATGAACTGGGCCGTGCACGAACAATCTCCCACCGGGCGCTATGTGGCCGCCGTGGTGGCCTGCATCGACAGCCACAACTGCACCGTGGAGGTGTGGAACGGGGGCATTCCGCCCGCCTATTTTCTTGGCGCGGACGGGGACGTGGCATTTTGCTTTTCGTCGTCCAACCTGCCTTTAGCGCCAGGCAACGACGCGCCCCCGCCGTTGCCACCCGGCAAGAGTCGGCGCCGAGGGGACGGCAAAGCCGACAGTCGCCCCTGGTTCGCCCCAGGCGGGTTGTCCGCCATTTCTCCGAGCGTCGCGGGCAAGCCGTGACGCGGGGCTGGAAGTATCAGGAAACCGGGATGAAGCGGGACTTTTCGCCATTGGCCTTGGGCAGGCGAATGGTCATCACCCCGTTTCTGTAGCTGGCCTTGGCCTGGTCGGCGAACACGTTGCGGGGCAGGGCGATAGTGCGCTGGAACGAGCCATAGGCACGCTCCATGACGTGGTAGGTGCTTTCGTGGCTCGCACGCTCGACATGCTTTTCGCCGCTCACATACAGGATGTTGCCGTCGACGGTGATCTGGCAGTCTTCCTTCTCCATGCCCGGCAGTTCGAGTCGAACCACGATCTCCTTGTCGGTTTCCTCGACTTCGCCTGCCAGCAGGCTCCACCGCGGAAAAATTGCCAGCGCAGGATTTTTCGCTGGCGTCTCGTCCCTGCCGCGGACGAAATGCGTCAGCGCATCGTTGCCGCGGCCGAGCATTTCGCGCCAGCCGTCGGACAGGTCATCCCAGGCACGGCCGATCTCGTGGCCCAGCTTCTTTCCCGTTTGCTTCAATGAATCAAGCATGGTCGATACCCTCCATCGATGGTCGTCGGTCGCTACGCTTCGCTGCCGGTTCGCCGCGCCGGCGCGGGGCGCCGCTTCATGACGCAAGACTAGTCGTCGCGGTGCGCCGTGGATATACCCTGAATTCCGTATTGTCGATACCCGCATGCCGGTAGTTGCACACGACGGCCTCTGGGCCAGACGCCGCCTACCAGTTTCCCGGTATTCGAAATACGGCCTAACAGGTATTTTCCGACGGCCGCCGCGTCCCTATGCTGGGTGCGTGGGTTCCTGCAATGCGGCGGGAATTACGGGCTTGCAGTTCCGGCGGTCAATGTGGCTGTCCTGGACCGACCGGAGAGTGCGCGGCACTTGTCGAAGCGACCGCGGATCGCGACAGCAGGAAGGAAATCATCATGACATTGACACTCGGGTCGACGTCGTTCCAGGCCGACGGCGGGATTCCTGTGCGCCATACCTGCGACGGACAGGACGTTTCGCCGCCGCTTGCCTGGTCCGGTCTGCCGGCCAATGCAAAAAGCCTGGTACTGATCGTCGACGATCCGGATGCGCCCGATCCCGCCGCGCCAAAAATGACCTGGGTACATTGGATCCTCTACAACCTTCCGCCGGTGGCTGGCGGTCTGGCAGAAGGTGTCGCGGCTCGGAATCTCCCGCCGGGCACCCGGCAGGGATTGAACGATTGGCAGCGTACCGGCTACGGCGGACCGTGCCCCCCGATCGGCCGCCATCGCTATTTCCACAAGCTGTTTGCGCTCGATGTGCTGCTGCCGGACCTGCACCAGCCGACCAAGGCGGTGCTGGAAAAATCCATGCGCGGCCATATCCTGGCACACACCGAGTTGATCGGGCACTACCAGCGCGGGCGTTGATCCGATGGCCGGGATCGTCACGCATCGGGGCCGGCGCGCACAGTGCCGTTGCTGTCCTGCGGCGGACCGCCGCCGGGAGGCGCCATGGCGGAGTTGACGGGCGGACCGGGGCCGGGCGATGCGCTGCTGATCGTCGACGTGCAGGCGGACTTCCTGCCCGGCGGCAGTCTTGCCGTGCCGCACGGCGACCAGGTGATCGACCCGCTCAAGGCCTGGATCGGTCGCTTCGAGGCGGCCGGGCTGCCGATCTTCGCCACCTTCGACTGGCATCCACCCGACCACTGCTCGTTTCGCGCACAGGGCGGCGCCTGGCCGGTGCATTGCGTCAGGGACTCGCCGGGCGCCCGTCCGGCCGACGGTCTGGCCCTGCCGGCCAGCGCCGGCCGCGTGCTCAAGGCCACCCGGCGCGAGGTCGACGCCTACTCGGGTTTTGCCGGCACCGATCTGCACGCGCTGCTGCAGCGCACGGCGGTGCGGCGTTTGTTCGTCGGCGGACTGGCGACCGACTACTGCGTGCTGCAAACGGTGCTGGATGCCTTGCGCCTGGGGTATCGGGTGCTGCTGCTGCGCGCCGCAATCCGTGCAGTCGACGTCCAGGCCGGGGATGGCGAGCGGGCCATTGCCGCAATGCTGGCGGCCGGCGCGATTGCCTCTGAGGATTGAGCATGGCCGACGACGCGCTGCTCACCGACCTCTATCAGCTGACCATGCTCCAGGCCTATTTCGACCAAGGCATGAACGACACGGCGGTGTTTGAATTCTTCGTGCGCAAGCTGCCGCCGGGCCGCGATTTCCTCCTCGCCGGCGGTCTCGAACAGACCCTCGACTATCTGGAGACGCTGCATTTCACCGCCGACGAAATCGATTGGCTCGCCGCCTTCGAGCATTTCGCCCGCTCCCATCCCGCGGCCACCACGCTGCTGATCGACACCTACGATACCGAGGCAGCGGCGCAGGCGCTGCTTCCGCTGGCGCACAGGCTGGCGGCGGACGGCATCGCAATCCAGGCGGTGCGCCTCGACAGCGGCGACCTCGGTCTTCACGCGCGGCGCGTGCGGAGCATCCTCGATGGCGGAGACGCCGATGCGATCAAGATCTTCGCCAGCGGCAATCTCGACGAATATGCGGTGCAGTCGTTGCTGGCTGCGCGGGCACCGATCGACGGCTTCGGCGTCGGCACGCGCATGAATACCTCCGCCGACCATCCGTATTTCGACTGCGCCTACAAATTGCAGGAATATGCCGGTCTGGCGCGCCGCAAGCGCTCCGAGGGCAAGGCCACCTGGCCGGGCCGCAAGCAGGTGTTCCGCCGTTTCGACGACGCCGGGCACATGTTCGGCGATACCCTGACCCTGGAGACCGATTGCGCGCCGGGCACCCCGCTGCTCGCCACGGTGCTGCGTGCGGGGCAACGCCTGGCACCGGCGCCGCCCCTCGCCGAGTTGCGCGAATTCGCCCGGAAGCAACTGGCGGCCCTGCCGCCGCGGCTGCGGCGCATCGAAACCACGGCGGCTGAGCCGTCCTATCCGGTGGATGTCGCAGCGCCGCTGCACGAGCTGGCGGGGCAGCTTGACCGGCAGGGGAGTTGAATTGCCGATCCACAACGCCTGTTGATCGGGATGCGGCGATAAGCTGGGAGACATTCGCCCAGAAGGCCGACGACGCTTGCCCTTTGCCATTCCAGAATCCATAGTCGAAATAAAGGGGGCACGCATGAAACCCAGAATCGACGGCACGCAGTTCGGTTCCATCACCATCGACGGCGAGCGCATCGAGCACGATGTGCTGATCCGCCTTTCGGGCGCAGTGGCGAAGCGGAAGAAGAAGCTCTCCAAGGCGGTATATGGCAGCTCCCATACCATTTCGCTGGCAGAGGCCGAATACGTCCGGGAGAAAGGCGCCAAGCGCCTGATCGTCGGCGCTGGCCAGGAGGGCATGGTGGAACTTTCCGATGACGCGGCGGCGTATTTTGCCAAGCAGGGTGTGGCAGTCGATCTGGCGCCTACCCCTGCCGCGATCGAACTCTGGAACCAGGCCAAGGGTCCGGTGATTGGCCTGTTCCACGTCACCTGCTGACGCCGGTGCCAACGGCCATGTCGATGGATAAGTGCAACTTGCCGGCCAGCGCCAGACGACTGCGGCGCGCAGCATGCTGGCTGGCTGCATGGCTGTGGCTGGCGCCGGGTGTCGCCGTCGCTGCGGACGACGGCATGGCCAGACAGAGGCAGGCGATGGTCGACGAGATCGTGTCGATGGCGCGCAGCTTCGGCGCCGGCACCGGCCGGGGGGCGATCGAGCCGCGCGTGCTCAACGTGCTGGCGCGCATCCCGCGCCACGAGTTCGTCAGTGCCCAGCTGCGCGCCAACGCCTACGACAACCGGCCGCTGCCCATCGGCCACGGCCAGACCATTTCGCAGCCCTACATCGTTGCCGTGATGACCGACCTGCTGAGAGTCGGCGCTGGCGACACGGCGCTGGAAATCGGTACCGGCTCCGGCTACCAGGCGGCGGTACTGGCGGAACTGGGCGCGCGCGTGTCGTCGATCGAAATCGTCGAACCCCTGGCGCTGGAGGCGGGGGAACGCTTGCGGCGGATGGGCTATGCGAATCTGGCGACCAAGGTCGGCGACGGCTACCATGGCTGGCCGCAGCAGGGGCCGTTCGACGTCATCGTGGTGACGGCCGCCGCCAGCCACGTGCCGCCACCGCTGGTGCGCCAGCTCAAGTCCGGCGGACGCATGGTGATTCCGGTCGGCGCGCCGTTCCAGACGCAGCAACTGCTGCTGGTGCAGATGCGTACCGACGGCACGGTGACGACGCGGCAGGTGATGCCGGTGATCTTCGTTCCGCTCACCGGCGGCCACGACTGAACGCTTATGAATAAATCTGCTGCGGCCCGCTCGCGACGATTTCTTCACCAGCGTTGAACGTCCCCGACCCATGACTCATCGACCGCCGCTGGCCGCCGTCGCCATGCTCTCGGCCGCTGCCTTGGCCTACGAGGTGCTGCTGCTGCGCCTGTTTGCCATCATCCAGTGGCACCACTTCGCCTATCTGGCGATCAGCGTTGCGCTGCTCGGCATCGGCGCCGCCGGCAGCTTCGTGACCCTGGTCCGCAGCCGGCTGCTGGCCGCCTATCCCCACAGCTTCGCGCTCGCCGCGGCGGCCTTCGCGCTGGGCGCCGTGGCCTGCTTTGCCGGTGCCGAGCGGGTACCGTTCAACGCCCTGGAGATCGCCTGGAACCCGGCACAATTTCTCGGGCTGGCCGGGATCTACCTGCTGCTGTTGCTGCCTTTCTTCTGCGCGGCGACGGCGCTGTGCATCGCCTATTCCGCATTCGGTCCGCAGATTCCGCAGCTGTATGCGGCCGACATCGTCGGTGCCGGGCTGGGCAGTCTCGGCCTGCTGGTCGTACTGTTCTTCCTGCATCCCGCCGACGCGCTGCGCGTCGTGTTCGGGCTCGGCCTCGCCGCAGCGGCGCTGGCGGCATGGGCGGCGGCGCCGCGCTGGGGCGCCGTACTGGCCCTGGCAGCCCTGGCCGGGCCCTGGCTGCTGCCGCCGTCGGCCGTGGCACTCGTCGTTTCGGACTACAAGGACTTGCGCCAGGCCTTGCGGGTCAAGGACGCCCGCATCATCGCCCAGCGCAGCAGCCCGCTGGGCGTGGTGACCGCGGTCGTCAGCCCTGCGGCGCCGCTGCGGCACGCGCCGGGCCTGAGTCTGAATGCCGTCGCCGGGCCGCCGCCGCAGCTCGGACTGTTCATCGATGGGCAGGCCGCGGGTGCCGTCATCCGTTATGACGGCGGCACTGCGCCGCTGGCCTATCTGGGCGACACCACGTCGGCGCTACCCTACCGTCTGCTCGATCGTCCGCAGGTGCTGGTGCTCGGCGCCGGTGCCGGCGGCGACGTGCTGCAGGCCCTGGTGCACGGCGCGCGGCGGGTGGACGCGGTGGAACTCGACGCGCAGGTGGTGGCGCTGGTGCAGCAGGATCTGGCGAACTTTTCCGGACTTCCCTACAGCGCACCCGGCGTGCATCTGCATGTCGCCGAAGCGCGCGGCTTCGTCGCCGGCAGCGACCGTCCGTTCGACCTGATCCAGGTCGCATTGCTGGATTCCTTCGGCTCCAGCGCCGCGGGTCTCGGTTCGCTCAACGAAAGCCATCTGTACACGGTCGAGGCGCTCGACGCCTACCTGCAGCGCCTGGCCCCCGGCGGACTGCTGGCGTTCACGCGCTGGGTATCGCTGCCGCCGCGCGACAGCCTGCGCCTGGTCGCCACGGCGACCGCTGCGTTGGCAAGGCGCGGCGTCGCCGATGCGGGCGACTCGCTGGTCATGATTCGCAGCTGGAACACGACGACGCTGCTGGTCAAGAACGGCCGCTTCACGGCGGCCGAAATCACGGCGGTGAAGGATTTCTGCCGGCGGCGCTGGTTCGACCTGGTTCATGTCCCCGGCCTCGTCGCGGCGGAGGCCAATGTCTTCAACCTGCTGGAGCCGGACGATTTCTTCACCGGCACCCGGGCGCTGCTTGGCCCGCAGCGGGAGGACTTCCTGCGGCGCTACAAATTCGACCTGAGCCCGGCCACCGACGACCGGCCGTATTTCTTCCACTTCTTCAAGTGGCGCACACTGCCGGAACTGCTGCAACTGCGTTCGCGCGGCGGCCTGCCGCCGCTGGACTGGGGCTATCCGGTGCTGGTCATGGCGCTGCTCCAGGCCGCGGCAGTGAGCCTGCTGTTGATCCTGCTGCCGCTGGCGCTGGCCAGCACCCGGCACGCGTTTGCGGCCGCGCCGGCGCCACTGCGGCGCCGGGTGCCGGGCTATTTTCTGGCGCTCGGCCTCGGCTTCATGGCGATCGAGATTCCGCTGTTGCAGCGCTTCAGCCAGTTTCTCAGTCATCCGCTGTATGCCGTCGCCATCATACTGGCGGTCTTTCTCGTCTGCGCCGGCCTCGGTGCCCGCTTCTCGGCACGCCTGGCGCCCGCTGCGCGCTGGCCATTTGCGGTGATTGCGGCGATGGCCGGCGCCTACGCTCTGCTGTTGCCGCCCGTGCTTGCCCATTCGATGGCACTGGCGCAGGGCTGGAAGATCCTGTTGACGCTGCTGCTGGTGGCACCCCTGGCGTTCTGCCTGGGCATGCCGTTTCCGTTGGGACTTGCCGCGGTGGCCGCGCGCGCCGCGCCGCTGGTGCCCTGGGCCTGGGGCATCAACGGCTTCGCCTCGGTGGTGGCGACCTTGCTGGCGACGCTGCTGGCGATCCACTGGGGCTATGCCGCGGTGCTGCTGCTGGCGGCGGCGCTCTACGCCTGCGCCGCCTGGCTGTCGCCGGGGCGGGCATGAATCGCCGCCAGGCGCTGCTGCATGCGCCGCCAATGCGAGCCTTGCCAGAACACGCGATGGCAGACATCGCAGGTGGTGAAGCGTTCCTGCTGGAGCCGCACGGACGCCGGCAGGCGATCGAGCACCATGGTTTTGTCGATCTCCCGCAACGGCGCATTGCACTCAAGGCAAAGGCTGAAGGGCCGCAGGCGGCGCGCCAGGTCAAGCCGCTCGACGATCTCCAGCAACTGCTGCGCCGGCAGCTGCGCGTGGACATAGCAGCCGTGCGTGATGCTGCGGCGCTTGAGCAGTTCCCGGTCGCGCGTGAGCACGATGCGGCCGTCGCGCGCGGCGATGTCCGCAATCTCGCTGTCGTGGTAGCGATTGCTGTAGAGCGTGTCGAATCCGGCCATGCGCAGCAGGCGGGCGAGCGCGCCGAGGTGGGCATCGGCGATGAACCAGGTGTGTCGCAGCGGTCGCTCGCGCACGCGCAGCAAGGGCGTGATGTCGAAGGCCTCGAAGGTCGGGTAGACGGCGAGGCGGTCGCCTTCGCGCACGATGCGATCGAAGCCCACGGACTCGCCGTTGGCCACAATCAGCTCGACTTCGGTGTGGGGAACGCCGAGGGCCTCGATCATGTGCTTGATCGTCGCGGCCTGCGCACAGTCGGCGCTGAACTCCCGCCGGCGCCGCTCGGGCGGCAGGAAGTCGTTCAACTCCGCGAAGAAACGGAACGTCGCTGTCACCATGGTGCTTGCCGTTGTCCAACCCCGGTCATGGCGCTTTCCGCTGCGGGCACATGGCCAAGGATTCGGGTTTCCATTCGATCAGCGTCTACTATGATTGAAACACGCAATGCGATGGTCGACGACGCTCGTCGAGGTGCAAGGAAGATGAACGTGTGGAGAAGGGGACCGCCATGACATTCGTGGAAATCGACGATCGCGCGTTGATGCTGCGCGACATCGAGCAGGAAGTTGCGCTCACCCGGCACGAGACAGGCAAGGCCGCACTCGACCCGCGGGTGATGGCGGCGGTGGCCAATGTGCCGCGCGAGCGTTTTGTTCCGCAAATGGACCGACACCGGGCCTTTGACAACGGTCCCTTGCCGATCGGCTGCGGCCAGACCATTTCGCAACCTTATATCGTTCCCTTCACGCGGTCGTCGGCATAACGCCAAATCCATTCGATCGGAGCCGGACGCAGGCAGTTGGCGAAAGCATCGTTGGCGCGGCTTGCCGCCGTTTCAACCGGCGACCGCCAGCAGGTCAGCCAGCAGCTTGCGCGGCAAACGGATGTCGTAGTCGGCCGCGAGGCGGCGCTCCAGTTCGGCCGGCGTGGCGGGGCGCGGCTCCATGCCACGGATGAAGCTGCCGATATCCTCGGCCAGCGCCCAGGGATAGATGATCCAGCGCCACTTCACTACCTTCTTCGCATAGTAGTCGGGGATGTAGGGGGAACTGGTCTTGTAGTGCAACACTGCGCTGCGCACTTCGCGGGGGCCGCCGCGGCTGTTCAGGTGCTCCAGCGCCACGGCAAAGGTTTCGCCGCTGTCGGCGACGTCGTCCACCAGCAGCACGCGTCGTCCGGCGACATCGGCCGCCAGCGGATAGCGCACGCGCGCACACTTCATTTTCAGCGTGTTGCGATAGTGCTCGATCTTGAAGCTGGTGAGATCCATCTGGTCGAGAAAGTCGGACAGGATGCGTCCCGGCACATAGCCGCCGCGGCCGATGGCGACAATGATCTCTGGACGGTAGCCCGAGGCGCGCACCTTGCGCGCGAGCGAGCGCCCAAGGTCGTGCACGGCATTCCAGCTGACGGCTTCGCACTTTGGCGGTGCGTTGTCCACCGTGTTGCCTGTCGGTCGCAACGTCGCCATGCTGTTCGATCCGCCTCAAAGCGGCGCTCAGGAGGGAGATCGGTGGCGCAAGGCGATGCCGATCAATTCCACCGACACGCCGATAGCCAATACCGCCAGCCCGGCCCATGTCTCGGGTGCCAGCCACATCAAGGCGGCACCGAGGGCGACCAGCCCGAGGGCAAGCGGTCTGCGGAGGGACGGTTTCAATTTCATGGCGGGGTGACCGAGTGCCGCTCTTCAGCGCGCCCAGTGCACTCGCAGCAGATTTTCATCGGCCTTGTGATGGAATTCGAGTTCGCCCTGATAGGCATGGTGCAGCGCGTCGCCAATGCCCCGCGCGAGATGGATGTCGCTCGTCGTCACCAGCGCGGCGGCGTCCTGTTCCTCGATGCCCAGGATGCGCTTCAGCGGATGGCCTTGCCGCTCTCGCTGCTCTTGATTGCGCACCAGTCGCATGATCTCGTCGCGATGCGCGCTGAAGAATGGACCGCTCAGGCTGACGAATCCGGCCGGATATTTGTCGTTCAGACGATGACAAGCCGGGCAGGTGACGGCGTGCGCATTCTGCGGCGCTTCGGCCCAGCGCCAGCGTCCCTTCCGGAACACCGCCCTGCATTGCGGACAGACCGTCGGTTCGGGCAGCTTTCCCCTGGACTTGTAGGCGTCCGGTGCTTCTTCCTGCAGGAGTCGATCGCGGCGGATCGGCTGGAAGCCAGACGGCATGGCCTTTCTGTGCATGATGATTCCCCTATTTCCGCCTTCCGTACTTCGGCAGAGGCGAGCCCCAACCGCCGCAAGCTCGGCGCTACCGCGCATGCAGGCAAGGCAGTACCCGGACGAAAGTGCCAGACCGGTTCGATGGACAACCCAAGTCTATGTGTTGGATCAAGGCTGTAAATACCGAGAGGCAAGTATTTGGGCTAAGGGTTTCACGGTATGTTCGCCAGGCCTTCCGCCAATGCATAATGGATTGGCTTGATGTGGATCAGCCGCTATCTGCTTGGATAGGTATAGATTTTGCTACTCGTGCAGGCCGGTTGGCGAGTAGAAGGAAGGACATGTGATGCGGAAACAGGAGGGACTCACGACAGACGCAGACGACTTGCGCACCAACGCGGAAGCGCAATCGGCGAAATTCCAGGAGCGCGATGCGTCGGTCCGAATCGACGCCGGTCTGCTCTATGAGGCGCACGTGCACCGGATCGAACTGGAAATGCAGAACGAAACCCTGCGCCAGGCCAAGGCCGCGCTCGAAGAATCAAACGACCGCTACATCGACTTTTATGACTTTGCCCCGGTCGGCTATCTCACGCTCAGCGCCGCGGGGCTGATTGAGGAAATCAATTTGACCGGTGCCGAAATGCTGGGCGTGGAGCGCGACAAGCTGTTGCGACGCCGTTTCATTCCGTTCATCGAAGACTCGGGCGTCGAGGACTGGCACCAGCAATTCCTGGATGCGCTGCGCCAGGGCGCCAAAAAGAACTGCGAAGTGCTGCTGCGGCGCCCGGATGGCTCCTGCATCGACGTCAGGCTGGACTGCCTGAGCCAGATGCGGGAGGGGGCGAGTTCGACCTTGCGCGTGGTGATGACCGAGATCACCGAGCGCAAGCAAAGCCAGGCCAGGTTGCGGGAGGCGCTGCGCTTCAAGGAATCGATGCTCAATGCGGTGCCGCTCGGCGTTATCGCGACAACGCCGGACGGGTTCATTACTCGCTTCAATCCGGCGGCCGAGCGCATGCTGGGTTATACGGCGGAAGAAATGGTCGGCCATGCGAGCGTCGCCATGCTGCATGATCCCGAGGAACTCGCGGCACGGGCAGGGGGCCTGCCGTCGGCGACGGTCAGGGATTCGAATACGGATTTTGCGGTGCTGGTGGACAAGGCACAGCGGAACGAGGTTAACCAGAACGAGTGGACCATGGTGCGCAAGGATGGCAGCCGCTTCCCGGCGCTCGTCTCATCGGTTGCCTTGCGCGACGACGCAGGCGCCGTCATGGGCTTCCTCGGCGTCGGCCTGGACATCACCGAGCGCAAGCGCGGCGAGGAGCAGCTGCGCGAGATGGCCGCCAGCCTCGAAGAAAAGGTGAGCACCCGGACCAGGCAGTTGCGCGCCGTGTCCGCGCAACTGAACATGACCGAAGAGCGCGAGCGGCGCCTTCTGGCGCAGGATCTGCATGACGACCTCGGCCAGTTGTTGGCGATTGCCAAGATCAAGCTGACCTCGCTCGTCGCCGGCGCGCTTCAGCCCGATATCGATCAGATCGTCGATCTGGTGGACAAGGCGGAAACCTCGGTGCGCTCGCTGACCATGCAGTTGAGTCCGCCGATCCTGCGCACGCTTGGCTTCGTGCCGGCGCTGGAACGGCTGGTCGATGACATCGAGCGTGTGTACGGCCTCAAGGTGCATATCGACAACGAGTGCTGCAGGCGACGGCTGGTCGACGAGATACAGGCCATGCTGTACCGTTCCGTCCGTGAACTCCTGATCAATGTCGCGCGGCATGCCAAGACGGCGGAGGCAAGCCTTGCCTGCCTCTGCGACCGCACCAAGCTCTGTATCGTGGTGAGCGACGACGGCTGCGGCTTCGATCCAGAACGCGTCGGCGGCGCGCTGTTGGGCCACGGCAGTTTCGGCCTCAACTCGATCTGCGAGCGCATTACCAACATAGGGGGCGAGGTGGACATCGACAGCAGCCCGGGCAACGGCACCACGATCACCTTGACCATACCGTGCACCATCGTCGATATGGAATGCCCTCATGACCATTGTATATTGAAGGAAGCGTCCTCATGATCCGGATAGTTCTCGTCGACGACCATACGATGGTCAGGCAGGCGTTGCGCGTGGTGCTGGAGCAGGACCGCGGCATGCAAGTGATCGCCGAGGCCGGCGATGGCGAAACGGCCTTGCAGATCGTGGACGAATTGACCCCCGACGTGGTCGTCATGGATATCGGCATGCCAGGGCAGTCGGGCATCGAGACCACCCGGCGCCTGCTGGCCAAGCATCCGGAGATCAAGGTACTGGCGCTGTCCACGTATCTCGACCGGCGCATCGTCCAGCAGATGCTCGACGTCGGTGCCAGCGGCTATATCGTCAAGTCGGCCGCCGGCGGCGAGTTGAATCAGGGCATCCGCAGCGTGGTCCAGGGACGCAATTATCTGTGCGCCGAGGTTGCCGCGCTGGTGGCCGACAGCATGCGCAGCCCGCGGTCCTCGTCCGTCAGGGACGTCCATCGCCCTCTTTCCCGACGCGAACTGCAAGTGGCGACGCTGCTTGCCGAAGGCAAGACGGCGCCCGACATCGCCAGTGAACTGCATATCTCGCCCAGTACGGTGGACGTGCATCGCCGCAACCTGATGCGAAAACTCGAATTGCACAATGTGGTGGATCTCACCAAATATGCCATCCGCACCGGCCTGGTGTTGCCGTAAGCCGTATCTGTCCGGACCCGCGCAAAGTACCGAAAAGCGGTAGTCGAAATACCTGTCTTCGGGTATTCCCATTCGATCTGCACTGCATAAAATCGACTTATATTGGCCAAAACTTCGTTGCATGGCGCGCGTCGCGCGCCAGCGGCGCCCGGTCGATTGCGCAACTCGTCCGGGCAAGCGTTTTTCGGACCACGCGCTCTACCACCCTATTTGACGAATGGATGTGAAATGCCGATTGCCAAAGCTCCAGCTACCGCTACGAAGCTGGTTCCGACCGCTGCCGAGTCGAGCACCGGGAGGCGTGCCGGTCGCGTAAGACTGTCCAAGGCCCTTGCAGCCACAGCACTCATGAAGTCGCCCAGCCCGGGTGCGGCAGCGACGCCGGGGACGCCCGAACACGTGAAGCCGCAGAAGCCCAGGCGGGCATCCGGCCGCTGCAAGATTTCGGACTACGAGTATCGGCAACTGGTCGCACTGAAAAAGCGGCTGCTGGCGCTGGGCATGGACGTCAAGAAAAGCCAGTTGCTGCGCGCCGGTCTCATGCTGCTGGTGGTCATGGATGACGTTCAACTCAGTCAATCGGTGGCGAAGACGGGATTCAGCGCTGCCGACGGTCTGCCGATCAATGCCATCTGAAGGCCTGCGCGCGTTGCACATGATCCCATCGCTCAACGAAATTATCGGTTTGCCGCCGGCAGCTTCCCCGGTGGAACTGGGCAGCGCCAGCGAGTTGCGATATCTGGAGATGTTTGACCGGGCGGCGCAGGGCGATCTGCATGCGCAACAAGAACTGGTCAGACTGCGTGTTGCCTATCTGAATTGGGCGTATGCCGGCCAGGATGCCCGGAGCGCGTCGGCATGCCTAGGTAGCGATTGATCCGGGGCGGTTCCGCCTCAACAATTCGCGCGCCCGATGCTTGTTCGCCGGGCACTTCCGCTCAGGCGTGATCAGGAGTCGGTGCTGGCGTGACGGCGAAATCCAGCCGTCCGCCGGCCCCCGCGGCCGGTGCGGCAGCGAAGCCGCGCGCCGCGCGCCCGGCGGCAGTAGCCGCCGTCGAGGGCGACTTCGAACGCTTCTGAACTGCGGGAGCGCGTTGTGGACCAAGTCGTACGTCAGGCTGCGGACGCGGCTGTCCCATTCGGCGGCTTGCCGCGGCGCCGGCTGGCTGTTCATCCTGCGTCTGCTGCCGATCGCTGCAACGTCGGTGCTGGCCGACGCAACCGGACCGGCCGCGATCAATAGCCTGTCAAATCCTGTTCGCGGAACCGTGCGCTGCTCTCCGGTTTTGCGCCCAGTATCAGTTCCAGCATCGCGTTCATGGTGGCGAGGTCGTTGTCGAAGCCGCCATGCGAATCGGACTCGGTCATGGCCGTGTCGCGTTTGGTGACAAGGTTGGGCAGGGCGCCGGCCAAGCCGATGGCCGCGAGCCGTCGGGCGACCTCGTCGTAGTAGCGGGCCATGCCGAGCAGGGGCACCACCTTGCCTTTCTGCTGATAGGCGCGCGAGACCAGGTAGAGCAGCGATTTGCGGTAGACGAGGGCCACGTTGTCGTCGCGTTCTGTCGTGTCGTCGAGCTGGAACAGGTGGGCCGCCTTGACCAGCTTGCTTGTCATCGGCGCGGTGTAGTGCTCGAAGAAAAACTCGACCGTACAGGCCGGGGCATAGAAGATCAGCGTGTCTATCGGCCCGCCGCCGGCCTGCCGCCACGCATCCAGCAGGTGCCCCATCCAGATCGAGCCGGCACTGTGGCAAACGAGGTGAATACGGGGTGGGTTGCTTGCTCCGGATAGGGCGGCGACGAGCTTGGCGATGAAATTGCTGCCGGCCGCAAGCGGCCTGGCATGGGCGCATTCGGCATCGCTGCGCATTTCCTGCCAGAGCGGATAGCCGAGAGGCTGGGTGGCCTTTTCCATCCAGTCGTCCCACCAGTCCGAGAAGCCGGCGACGCGTTCCTTGACGAACTGCTCCTTGCCCAGCAACACGTCGCGCAGTTCATCGATGAGTCCGGTTTCCCAGATGAAATGCAGCTCGGCGATACCGTTGGCGGCAAACACCTTGCGCCACTTGGCGACCCGGATCGCCGAGCCTTCGACCGAGTTGAGTCCGCCATGGGCATACAGCACGATGTGCCGCGGGCGTTCGCCGCCGCTGCCATGGACCAGGCCATGGACGATTTCGTCAACGTCTTCGGCATGGCTCGGATAGTCGCCCATGGGATCGTATTGGCCGTCGTCGATGTGCAGGTAATGGCCGTGGATTTCGTGGGCGGGGGGGCCGGACGCCTTCTGCCGTCCTCCGCTTGCGGTGGGCCGGTGGCCCGGACCGGCCAGCGCCGCGAGCGACTCCACGGGCAGGGCCATGCGGGCGACCCACAAGTCCCAGACGTTCTGGTCGAAATCGGCATAGTTCCAGAGCGCCACCCCGGCATGGATTTTCCCGGCCTTGTCCTTGAAGCCGCCCCAGGCCTTGTCCCAGGAGTTCTGCACCAGAAAGCCTGCCGCGGTGTAGCCGACGATGGCGAAAGCGTGGCCGCCACCTCCGCAAGCGCCGTCCCGGTAAGCGATCTCGCTGGCGCCCCAGGCCTTGTCCCAGCCATCGTGGGTATCGGCGACCGCGTACACCACGCCGGCCTCGAGCAAGGCGGCATGGACATCGGAACGCCGCGCGGAAATCCGGTAATAGGCACCGAGCGGTCGGAGCAGGGCGTCGAGCTGGCGCTCCCGGGTCAGGCGGTCGACCACCGCTTTATCCGGCAGGTTGGGCCACAGCGCCTCGCTGCAGACGCCGGTCTTGAACCACCCCTTCATCGCGCCGCGCGCGCTCGACCAGTCGTAGGCCTCTCCCGCCCATTGGTCATAGCGCTTGGCGGTCTGGAACAGCATGCGCGCGCTGACGCGCTGTTCCGCCGTGCCCGGCTTGCGGCGGGTGCGGCACGCCAACTGGTAATTGATGACCGCCGCCAGGCCGAAGCCGGTGCAGGCGCCTTGTTGTCCCTGGTTCAGCGGGACGATCCATTCCCACTTCGGGTAGAGCTCGGCGGGCAGCTCGACCAGTGCCGGCGCGTAGAGCATGTCGCGGCTGTCGAAGGCGTCGCGGTTGGCGTCGCGGGCAATCAACTTCGCAGTGCGTACCTTGCTTGCCATGAGCGTTCTCCCGATGTCAAAGAAATGTTCAGGTTACCCGAGAGGAATTGACATTGGCAAGTCGAGGGATATGCCGATATGCCGCAAAAGATCGCCGCAAGGGCTGCAGGCGCTTGGGATCTGGATGAAAAAC
>MHZX01000059.1:0-9146 GCA_001828935.1 Rhodocyclales bacterium RIFCSPLOWO2_02_FULL_63_24 | reverse complement strand
CGAAATGACGCTTACACCGTCACCGTATCCGCCAGTTCCTTGAACTCGGCGATCTGGTCGAAGTTCATGTAGCGATACACGTCGGCGGATTTGGCATTCACGGCCAAGTACTCAGGCACCATGTCGATTCGGGCATCCCCGGTGGCATGGCGCCGGCAGTGGGGCTCTGGCTTCGTGCTAGGTTTCTTGATGAGGCCGGCTGGCGAGCAGCGGCTTCATTGATGAAGCTAGAGGTCTGCCGATCCCAACGCCTCAAGGCGTGCAAGCCAATCGCTGAAATTCGGGCAGGCTGCGCGAATTCGTGGAAGGCCAATTTCCAACGCGGCGAGAATGCCAAGTAGTGGCTTCTGATAGCCCGCGACAAGCGCTTCAACTCGCTTGGACGGTGCGGTCATCGGAGAGTCGTTGATTTCCTCCGGCGTCGCAAACTTATCGCGAATGTCTTGGAACTTGCTGATCAAGTCAGTCCGTCCAATTCCGAGGGCAAACGCCTCACAGTCACTGAACAGCAGACCCTCGAATTCATGCATGACAACAAACGGGACAAAGCGCGAGAGATTGAAGTCGGCGCCCATCGCGCTAGCAACGTCTGCTGCGAGGGCGCCGACGACAATGCTAGCTTTATCAGCCGGCTGTGCCGCTGCTGCCACGGCCCGACCGGGCCAAGCCCGATCGCCCGTTTGAGGCAGGGCGTAATAGTCCACCATCGTTGTGGCGATACAGTGGCGGTCTTCCTTCAGATGGCGAAGGATGTCATCGCGAACCGCAGGCCAAGCACGGACTCCGCCTCGCCTAGATCGCAAGCGCGCATTGCCAACAAGTCTCGCACTGACGTGCTCATAGCCAAATCCCAGCAAATGGCCGCCCAATATCTCATTGACGAATGACTCCTCGGTCTCTCCTTCTACATGAACCAATAAGCGAGTCATATCTAGTCTTCGGTGGGTCGCCCGCCGAACTCGTTCTTTTCCCAAAGCTGACCAAGGCTATAGTTCTCCAGCCATTCCTTGAGCGAATCAGTTTCGAGCCGGCGAATGCTAGTACCGCCTTCAATGCGCTCTGCGACCAATACGTCCTCTGGTTCGAAATGATCCAGCAAAAAGGGTGATTGGGTGGACAGAATCACCTGGGTAGTCGCCGCGGTTTGCTTGACCAACGACGCAAGCATTGTAATTGCGTAGGGATGGAGGCCTAGTTCAGGTTCATCAACAAGAATCACAGAAGGACGGAACGTCACTGGCTGAAGGAAGAGGGTTGCCAAGGAGATAAACCGCAGCGTGCCGTCGGAGAGAGAAGACGCCCCAAAATACTGATCCGAATTCTTGTGACGCCATGCGAGCCGAATGGTTTCTTCGTTGAGCGGGTCTGGGCGTAAGAGAAAGTTGTCAAAGAAGGGAGCTACTCTTTGCACGGTTCCACGAATCAGGGCATACGCATCCGGATATTTCTCTTGCAACAGGTAGAGGAATGCCGGCAGGTTCGAACCATCCGCTCGAAGATAACCGTTGTCGTGAATCTTGGCCGTCTTGCGGAGAGGAGATGATGCGCTGGTGTCATGTACGTGGTAGAGGCGCCATCGGCCGAGTCGTGTGCGAACCCAATTGGCCGTACGTTGTTTGAGGTTTGGATTGCTAATTCCAGCCTCCCTGCCTGCTTCTTGGGAAGAAATCCCCGTTTCATAAGGTCCAGCCGGATATCGCGCCTTGTCCCAAAAGTATGCTGACTCATCTCCTGGTACCAATGAGTCGTCTTGGGTCGGAATCAATTGCAGCGAATACTGATTGACTTCTTGCTCAAAGGAAACCTTTAGACGGATTGACTTGGTGACTTTTGCGCCGAAATGCAGCAATTGGTCCGCGCCACCCGCCGTACGGACGTATTCATTTAGTCGCCCCTCTCGAATTTCATGCAGAAACGAAAACGCGCCAATAAAGTTGGACTTGCCAGAACCGTTGGCGCCTATGACCACATTGATGGGCTTAAGGGGGAGTCTCTCGACCGAGCGAATGCTCTTGAAACCCTTTATCGTGATGTAGTCGAGTTCTTGTGATTCCATAGTCATTCATCGATAGATGGTGTGACAGCTATTTCGTTCGGCTTGGTACATTCTACCTGCTGACTTGTCGGCATGAAAAACGCCCCCGACGATTTCCCGTCGGGGGCGTTGTGTTTGGAAAGCAGAAGTCGGCGCTGGTGCTACGGCGCCGAAATGACGCTTACACCGTCACCGTATCCGCCAGTTCCTTGAACTCGGCGATCTGGTCGAAGTTCATGTAGCGATACACGTCGGCGGACTTGGCTTCCAGCGACTTGACCTGCTCCATGTACTCGGCCACGGTCGGGATCCTGCCCAGCAGCGCCGTCACCGCCGCCAGTTCCGCCGAGTTCAGAAAGACGCGGGTGTCGATGCCCAGGCGGTTGGGGAAGTTGCGGGTGGAAGTCGATACCGCCGTGCTGCCCTTCCTGATCTGCGCCTGGTTGCCCATGCACAGGCTGCAGCCGGGCATTTCCATGCGTGCGCCGGACTTGCCGAGGGTCGCGTGAGTCTTCCTCGTTGAGGATCAAAAAGCGTTAGACCCGGCTACGCCAGTAGCCTGGCTCGCGGTGGCAGTGCATGATTGCGACGATCAGGATGTACTCATCCTCAATCGAATAGAGCACCGCGTAAGGAAAGACTTTCGTCAGGTAACGGCGAATGTCGTCTTCGATGACACGCCAACTCGTCGGAGATTCAACGATCCGGGCAACAGCGGATTCAATAGCGTTGGTGAACCGACTGCCAAGACCGTGTTGTTGTTTCTCGTAATACTCGGCGGCATCGCGGAATTCTGCCAATGCCTCCGGGTGGAACTCCATCTTCATTCGGCGATGGCTTGCCTGACCTGCGCAAAGGCCTCGTCTGCCGAAATTGTCTTCACGCTACCGCTACGCACTTCATCGATGCGGCGGCGCGCTTCGCGCATCCAGAGTTGGCGGATAAGGCCATCTTCGGCCGGATCAAGACTCTCGACGAGTCGATCTGCGAGCAAGGCGCGGGCCTCGCTTGGCAGGGCCAAGGCTTCTTCGGCGATTTGTTCGACGGTCATGTGCATGGGGTTTCCTCCGGCAATGGTGCTTATTGTAGCCCCGCTATGACGAGCAAGCCTCGCGCCGAAAGTCGTCGTCCGAGTCGTCCAGCAGTGTCGCACCGTGGCGCATGGCGTCGAGCAGAAAATGCGCGCGAGGGACGCCGAGCCATTGCGCAGCGACGCCGGAAGAAATGGCGCAGTCGCGGAACAGGTTAAGCGCTGCTTCGCGCGTGACGCGCTCGGCGAACTGCTCGGCGTTGGTGTGCAGCCCGATCAGCAGTTCGGGGGCATTCGATCTCGACGATGTTGCGCATGGTGGTGCTCCTTCACTGGCTTGGCTCCAATTCTACTGTCCCTATCTTACTGAACGGCGTGGTTCTCGGTAGCGCTTGGCTCAAACAGCATTCGGGCTTGAGGGCTATGGAAACCTGGTCCGTTAATGCGCATTCTGCGTACCGTATTGGATTCGTCGGTAAACTCGGTCTGTCGGTCTGTCCAGCCCAGCATGTAGAGGCCGCTGTCGGTTTCCCTGGCAGCATCCAAAGCCCGTTCTTCTTGGTGCAGCAGCAACAGCAGCGTAAATGGTCGTGCCGCATACTCATGGAGTCGCAACAGTGTGGCGAGAAAACGCGTCAGTTCACGGAACGTGGGCTGGTCCATTTCCTGAGCGGGATCGTCGAGGACGAGCCACGCGTGCCGGAAGCGGCTGTCTACCATGAAGCGGGTGAAAGTCCATGCCAAGCCAAGGACGTGTTGTTCGGCGTTGTTCAGCAAGTAGTGGACAAGGGTGTTTTTCCCCGCTGTCAGATAGACGCGCTGGTCACCGCGACGGATCTCCAGTTGAAAGCTGGGGCGTGCCGGCAGGAGCCACGGCGCACTGGTTAGGCTGGCGGCAATTTCCCACCAGACCCGCTCCAGAGTATTCGGCAGGTGTGCCGCGATAATGCTCTGCGTCAAGTCTTGGAATGCTTTCCTGACGGATTCCCAAGCGTCCGGTTCTTCACCGATCTGTTCAGCTTCCCGCCATTTTGTTGCGATGGTCGCGGAAACGTCCATGAGTATCTTGGCTTGCCCGTCAAGGCCTATTTCTGCCGGCTCCGCAGGTGGCGTTGCCATATGGGCAAGCAGACGTTCGACAACGCCACGTCTTTCCGGTACTCCCAGCCAAGCGCTTGCATCAAACGGCTGGCCGACTACACGGGACAGGATATCGTTCAGACGGTCGCGCGTCGCTTCAGGTACGGGACACTGGTCTTGCCCGAGCGCCTTGAGTTGTGCTTCGATGGCACGGATTTCCTGCGAGCAAGTCTGGTATTCCGCGCGAATCTCTCCAAGCTTGGCCTCTACCTCGTCGTGCAGTTCCTCTGCCACCTTGCGGATACCGCCACGATCCGAGACTTGGCTGGCGCAGGTCGGGCACGTGTCGGGATGATCTTTTTCCCATAAGGTGACGTATTGGAGCGCCGATATCAAATGCTCAAGCCTTTTGCGTGCAGCCTGACCCTGTGCCTCGATCTTGTTTCTCGCCACTAGCATCTCAGCCAGGCGACGGTTCAAAGGTTCGGCCGAGGCGCCGGATTCGCTGCTCGCTGTCGCGGCAGGGCGGGCAAGCCATTCGGCCCAAGAGCGGGCCGATTGCAACATTTCAGGTAGTTCCCCCGCGAGATCTACCGTCTGCTCTTTCAGTGATAGCAAAAGGATGCGTGTCTGCACGACACGTGTGGCGAAGCTGGTAACAAACGGGCGAACTGCGTCTGCCATGTTTTCTTCATTGGTACTGATCAGTGCGGCTAAGCGGGCAAGCATCTCGCCTTGGGAACGCAACGCAATGTCTATGTCTTCCCATTCGGCAAGCACGGTCTCCGCAGTGCGGCCTTCATCGCCGCCGAGCTTTGAGCGCACGCGCAGGTAGTCGAGAAGGCCGGCTGCGGGTCTGGCTAGTGCCTCAGCAAGCTTGCGCTCCCCTATGCGGGCGAAAATGGTGTCCCGCTTCTTGGCAATCGCGGTGAGGCCGAAATCCCTATTGAATGCACTGCGCTTGGCGTGGGCCGTTTCATAGCCATTGTCGAGGTGATCAGCGAGTTCGCGCGCGAGAGTCGAAAAACTGCTAGCAACACGGCAAGCCAATTGGTTGGACGACAACTGTGCGAATTCCCGGCTTTCTTCTTGATCGCCGATTGCTCCCTCTAAGCGCGCTTTGGCCGCGCTGGCTTCGTCAAAGTTCCTCACCAGTCGCTGACTGATCGGCAACATGCCGCGGATGTCGATGGCAATCCGCGGCTCCGCACCATGTTCACTTCCGTTCTTTGGCGATAAGTAATTTTGTACATATCCCTGGGCCGACTTTTCCTTGACTATATCCTTGTCATTTAGGAAGTCTCGGAACTTCGTCGATGAACCCTCCGTAGCGATGGATATAGCTTCGGCCAAGGATGTCTTACCCGTGCCGTTGGGGCCGAAGACAATCCATGTGCGAGCCTTGTGAACGCCGTCGCGCCCCGGCGAGCCGTCCAGTTTCAGGCGGCCAATCGAGCGAAAGTTCTCGATCTCGAGGCTCTTCAACTCCGTCGGTGTTCGCTCTGTCGGGGAGATCCGCCCTGCCGCGTAGGCATCGGCTTTTCGCTCAATCTCCCCGGCGATGGCCTTTTCTGTCGAACGACTGAACCCATCGGCAAAGCCAGCTAAGGCACCACGAACGTCTTCGTCGGCACTTTTCCAGTTTTCCACGTCAGATGCGCCCAGGGCAAATACTTGCCGTGTGACCAAAAGCAGGCGGGGCAAGCCATGGCGGTCGAGGGCCGTCCGAACGCCCTCGCCGTTTTCAAAAAAGATAGCGTCGACTGCAACTTCGTCGAAGGCGCCACTCTGCTGGCGCGCGAGCATGATGGCGTCTCGCCACTTGGCTTCACTGTTGGTCGGGACCAGCCAATGCAGGCAGATGCGCCAAGTACCTAGAACGTCATCGCTTGCGTTGTTTGGACTCTCGCTGCCGCTATATCGCGGCAACAATTGGGAGCGTAACTTCAGCGCTAAATTGATGTCTGCTGCCACTTGCTCGGTGACAGGTGTCGCGTTCTCGGCAAGCGGAAGCAGATAAAGAAGGAGTCCGATTTCACCATCCTCGACCACTCCGGCCGCTCGTTGACCGGCTGTCGCCGAATCGGTCAGGCTGTCGCGGGAAACAACTCGCCAACGGGGACCGCTATCTTGGTTGAAGCCGATGCTTACGGACGCGTAGTGGTCAATCAGCCATTGCTGGCAGTCGGAGAGGAGCATGTTCATTTGGCCTCCTTCAGTTGATCGAGTGTGATGAGGGAATAGATGCCTGGCGTGTTGTCTGTTTCTGAAACGGCGCCGAGTCGGGCGACCGGAAAGTGACGGGCCAAGCCGGATGCATAACCTTGAGCTAGTGCCTCGGCTTGCTGGGCAAGCAATTGGCGATGATCGCCGAGGAAGCCCAGCAATAGTATTTGCACTTGGTTGATGCGTGCGAACTCGGGTTGCCGACGCCAATCTTCCAAAAGAGGCTTTATGGCCGCCAGAGTGTTGACTGGCATCAATGCCTTGTCGCCAAAGGGAAGTGGGACTACGAGTTGATATGTCGACGGGTGCCAAAGCGCACCTGGAAACTGCTTGAAACGCCAGCCATTGTCCCACGCCTGCGAGCATAGGAGCCGAATGGCAGTTGCCAGATCGGGCCGACTGATTACTGGGTCAGCGGAGCCATAAGTCTCGAAAGGAATGTGCCAGTCACGTGGTCCAAGTGGGATGCGATGGGGTGCGATGCCCTTAAAAGTCGTGATACCTGCGATGGTGCAAAGTCGACTCCATGTGGGCAGGAAGTCGTCGAAAAACGACAGGACAGTGTCGTCGTGAGACCGCGTTGGTGCGCTCAACTCCGTGATGATTGCGTCAAGGATCGGCAGATGATCCGGCATCCGCCCGTCGGCGGCAACCTCACGCAATTGCGCAAGAGCATAGTGCGCGTAGACCCATGCGAACAGGCGATCGGTATCACGATGACTGCCGACCTTCATAAACGACTCGTCTTCGCTCGAGGCGAAGAACTTGGCAAAATGATCGTGTTGCCAATCGCGATCTATTACCGAAAGCCGATCGGTTGAACTCTTGTCGAGATCATCGACGACCGCTTCCAATCTCCTGCAAAAATAAGGCTCAGATCCACGCCAGCCCGCTACCAGTAGTGGCCGGCCCTTGAGTTCGCTGCGAATGTAGTTATCGACATCGCTATTGACATGGTCTTTCTCGCTCTCGATATCCGAACGAGTAGCGATGAAGACCGGTTCCTTCGTTGGACTTGTCTTCAGTGCCAGATCCAGGTCGCGTCGGCAGCCGTGGGGCTTAAATATCCGAAAAACGTCACTCGTGTTCGCTGAGCCTTGAGTATTGTGTCCGACGACAACGGCGTAGCGGATTATCTTTCCAGGCCGGCTTCCCATGGGAGCATTCTTCGAGATGCCGATGGCCTCGAATGCCGCCTCCAGGAAACAATCCCAGTTGAAACAGAGGATGCCCGCCAAGCGCTGGTCGGCAGCCAAACGGACGATCATGCGATGACGGATGTAGTTCCGTCCAAGAGGAAGCTCTACTCGGCCCAACCAACGGTCATCGTTGAATAGCGTCAGCCAGCGGGCTAGACCAAAACGCAAATGCTCGTCAATTGACGGTGACTGTTTCAGCTCAGCGAGTTTCGCTTCTGCGGCACAGTAGAGGCACTGGCGCGGATGTTTGTCAGTGGGCTTGAAGCATGAGTCCGGATTGGCGCAAGGCACAACTTCCACCAGCAAAAGTCCATCAAGTATTTTGGATAGATTGATTTCCTCCAGCGACAGACCAGCGCCGATCACGAGAAGCGGAGGTTTGTTACCAGCAATGACGGAAGGGAATACGTGAGGAATGACCACGAATGTCATTGTAATGGAATCGGATGAGTAGCAGTTTTCCAGACGATAGAGAGAATCTTCGGACAAGGTGTTTGCTGCCGCCGGTTGATGCAGAGACTGGTGTCAGCAACCGTGACTGCGGATACGTGCAGAGCCCAAGAAAAACGCCCCCGACGATTTCCCGTCGGGGGCGTTCCTTATAGAGGATCAAGAAGTCGGCGCTGGTACTACGGCGCCGCAATGACGTTTACACCGTCACCGTATCCGCCAGTTCCTTGAACTCGGCGATCTGGTCGAAGTTCATGTAGCGATACACGTCGGCCGACTTGGCTTCCAGCGACTTGACCTGCTCCATGTACTCGGCCACGGTCGGAATCCTGCCCAGCAAGGCCGTCACCGCCGCCAGTTCCGCCGAACTCAGAAAGACGCGGGTGTCGATACCGAGCCGATTGGGGAAGTTGCGCGTCGAGGTCGACACCGCCGTGCTGCCTTTCCTGATCTGCGCCTGATTGCCCATGCACAGGCTGCAGCCGGGCATTTCCATGCGTGCGCCGGACTTGCCGAGGATGGCGTAGTAGCCTTCTTCGTTGAGGATCATGGCGTCCATCTTGGTCGGCGGCGCGATCCACAGGCGGGTCGGGATGTCGGTCTTGCCTTCGAGCACCTTGCCGGCGGCGCGGAAGTGGCCGATGTTGGTCATGCAACTGCCGATGAAGACTTCGTCGATCTTCTCGCCGGCGACTTCGGAGAGCACTTTGACGTCGTCGGGATCGTTGGGGCAGGCCAGGATCGGTTCCTTGACGTCGGCCAGGTCGATCTCGATCACGGCGGCGTATTCGGCGTCGGCGTCGGGCGCCAGCAGCGTGCCCTTGGCGATCCAGTCCTCCATGGCCTTGACGCGGCGGCCCAGTGCGCGCTTGTCATCGTAGCCTTCCGCGATCATCCACTTCATCAGGGTGATGTTGGAGCGCATGTACTCGACGATCGGTTCCTTGTTCAGGCGCACGGCGCAGCCGGCGGCGGAGCGCTCGGCCGAGGCGTCGGTGAGCTCGAAGGCCTGTTCCACCTTGAGGTCGGGCAGGCCCTCGATTTCGAGGATGCGGCCGGAGAAGATGTTCTTCTTGCCCTGCTTGGCGACGGTCAGCAGACCGGCCTTGATGGCGTAGAGCGGAAT
>MHZX01000058.1:34863-35234 GCA_001828935.1 Rhodocyclales bacterium RIFCSPLOWO2_02_FULL_63_24 | reverse complement strand
GCCGATTTCGCACCGGCTCGATCACCTGCTCTCCGGCGTGCGTGCGCAGATCGCGCTGAAGATCTTCGGCGACGACCTCGACACCCTGCGCGGCCTCGCCGCCGATCTGCGCGACCGGCTGGCACGGATCCCCGGCGTGACCGACCTGCAGATCGAAAAGCAGGTGCTGATTCCGCAGGTCAAGATCCGCCTCGACTACGGGCAGGCGGCGCGCTACGGCGTGCAACCCGGCAATCTGCTGCGCAGCCTGGAACAGATGATCGAGGGCGAGCGCATCACCCAGGTCATCGAAGGAGGAGACACCGGTTCGCGCCGTTTCGACCTGCTGGTGCGCCTGCCGGAGACGGCGCGCGGGCCGCAGGCGCTGGCCG
>MHZX01000058.1:0-34853 GCA_001828935.1 Rhodocyclales bacterium RIFCSPLOWO2_02_FULL_63_24 | reverse complement strand
CGAGACGCCGGGCGGCGCCGTGCCCTTGTCGAAAATAGCGACGGTGGAGGAGAGCGACGGCCCCAACCAGGTCAGCCGCGAGAATTCGCGCCGCCGCATCGTGCTCTCGGCCAACACCGACGGCCGCGACATGTCGCAGGTGATCGCCGAGATCCGTGCCGAACTCGCGGCCAAGCCCTTGCCGGAGGGCTATTTCACGGCTCTGGAAGGCCAGTTCCAGGCGCAGGAACAGGCATCAAAGCTGATCGCGCTGCTCGCCGCCGTGTCGCTGACCATGATTTTCATGGTGCTCTACAGCCGCTATCGTTCCATGGCGCTGACCTTGATCATCATGGGCAACATCCCGCTGGCGCTGGTCGGCAGTGTGATCGCGCTGTGGATTTCGGGGCAACCGCTATCCGTCGCCGCCCTGGTCGGCTTCATCACGCTGACCGGCATCGCGACGCGCAACGGCATCCTCAAGATCAGCCACTACATCAACCTGTGCGCCTTCGAGAATGAAAGCTTCGGCCAGCACATGATCGTGCGCGGCTCGCTGGAGCGCCTGACGCCGGTGCTGATGACCGCGCTGGTGGCCGCCTTCGCCCTGCTGCCGTTGCTGCTTTCGGCCGACGCACCGGGCAAGGAAGTGCTGCACCCGGTGGCCGTGGTGATCTTCGGCGGCCTGGTGAGTTCCACCCTGCTCGATACCCTGCTCACGCCGCTGATGTTCTGGCTGTGGGGCAAACCCTCGCTGGAACGGCTGCTGGCCGACCAGTCGAAGGAAAGTTTCTGAATTTCATCCAACAAACAAGGAGACATCCAATGAAATCCCTCAACGCCCTGATCTTCGCTGTCGCCATACTCACCGGCACCGGCGCACTCGCGCATAGCGACGAGTACCTGGATACGCAGAAGACTCCCAACGGCGGCCAGTTGCGCATGGCCGGCGTCTATCACTTCGAGCTGGTCGTCGCCAGGGACAGCAAGGAGGCCAAGGACAACCCGGTCGTCGTGTATGTCACCGACCATGCCGGAACGAAAGTTTCGACAGTCGGCGCTGGCGGCACGGTAACCCTGCTCGGCGGCAAGGCCAAAGCATCCGTGAAACTGGCACCGGACGGTGACAACCGCCTGAAGGGCGTCGGCAAGTACGCGTCGACCCCCGACCTGAAAGCCGTGGTCACGGTAACGATGTCGGGCAAGCCCGCCGAACAGGCGCGTTTCACCCCGCTGGCTGTGACAAAGACGGTCGCCGCCGCAGCGGATGCGCATACGGACCACAAGCACTGATACAGGCGGTTGCGGCGACATCGACAACGCCAAATCGCTCGTCTCCATTCATCCTAAAAACCTCACCACAGAGACACAGAGGCACAGAGAAAGACGATGAATCAACGCCTTGCAGGTCAGGCGCTGCTCACCCGTTGGGTGATCCGGGATTACGGCACGGCGCTTTGTTTTTCCTCTGTGTCCTCTGTACCTCCGTGGTTCAACTGAGTTTTCAGGTGAAATCGTTATCCGCCAATTCCCAACAATGAGAACGTACTGCAAAGATAATTCTCAGAAATAGGGTTTTAAGGGCTGATAAACCCATTTCGACAATTTAAGGCCAGATTCGGGAATGGCTTTTTGAGCGACAAAAGCGCGCTTCCATGCCCCTTCTGCACAGGCATATCGGCTTCCAACGCATTCCTGTCCATCAAATCCAGCCGCTACCCTCATACAAATTACTGCTTTGCCAGCGCTCGAAAAATAGCACGACGAATCATCTGCGATAAATTCGGCACACTTATTGCTTTAGGCATACGAAATTGGACGAGATGCGTGATGTTCGCCACAGCGCAACGCGTATTGATCAGATCCAAGTTCAGGCACCGGACGATGCATCCCAATCGTCAGCATTGGTTGCAGGAGCGGTCATCTGTTGTCGGACTGGTGCAGCTTGATATCACCAAACGGCCCGGCTGCTGGCGCGTACGTCCCAAGCGTCCAGACTGAGCATGCAGGCGGCCACAGTTGGACGGCGGTGCGACGGGAATGCAGAGCAACAGGCAACAGGAGAGCACCATGAGAATCTTCGCAATTTCAATAGCGGCCGCGCTGTCCGCGCTTGTGTCCGGACCCGCCTGGTGCGACCCGGCGGCGGCTGAAGCTCTGGCGCGGAAAAGCGGCTGCTTGAAGTGCCATGGCATCAGCAAGGACAAAGAAGGCCCGTCTCTCCAGAAAACTGCTGCCAAATACAAGGGCAAGGCGGATGCCATCCAAAAACTCACCACGCACTTGACCACCAGCCCGAAGGTAAAGATCGAAGGCAAAGAAGAAGATCACGAACAGTTGAAAACCAAGAACCCGGCCGAGATCAGGGATGTAATCGACTGGATACTTTCCCAATAAGCGAAGGCGGAATGGATGATGAGGTTTCGAATGAAGTGGCTAGCAGGACTTGCGTTGGCATTGACGGTTTTTTCCGTCCATGCCGCAAGCAAGGATGTCATTCTTCCCGGAGATGCGAAATGCACCAAGTGCCATGACGAAACCGAGTCTTACCCGGTGCTGTCAATGGGCAAGACGCGTCATGGCGTGATGGTGGATGGGCGGCTGCCGACCTGCACCGGTTGCCATGGCAACAGCGAAACCCATACCAACAAACCGGAAGGCGTGAAGATCAGGCCCTTGCCCGAATTTCCTTACGGCAAACGCACCGCCGATGACGTCGGCGGCCACAATCAGGTCTGCGCCGATTGCCACAAGGGTGGCAAGTTCATGGATTGGAATGGCAGCATCCATGCCGCGCGCGACGTGCCCTGCACCTCTTGCCACCAGCTCCATGTCGCCAAGGACAAGGTGCGCGACAAGCGCACCCAGGCGGAGGTCTGCTTCACCTGCCACAAGGAACAGCGGGTTCTGTTCAACAAGCCGTCGCACCATCCGGTGCCGGAAGGCAAGGTGGCTTGCTCGGACTGCCACGCTTCGCATGGCTCAGCCGGACCGAAGCTGATGACGCGCGACAGCATCGCCAATACCTGCTTCACCTGCCACATGGAAAAGCGCGGCCCCTTCGTGCGCAAGCACGAACCCGCGGAGGATTGCACCATCTGCCACAACCCGCACGGTGCCGCCACCGACAACCTGCTGAAGGTGCGCTCGCCGATGCTGTGCCAGCAGTGCCATGAGCCGAGCAGTCATCGCGGCAATTTCCCCAGTTTCGCTGCGGGCGCCTCCACCGGCGGACTGAACATTACCCAGGCACGCGGCTGCTTGAATTGCCATACCAATATCCATGGCACCAACAATCCGGCAAACGCCGGCAATGAGCGGACCTTCCGCCGCTAACCGAGGAGAGTGCCCATGAAAAAATTTCCGGCAGCACCGCAGCGGACCCTCCTGTGCCTGGCGATTACCGCCATCTTTCCCGTGCCGGCCGCGGCCGACGACGACGTGGAGCGCCTGACCAAACCGGACAGCAGCATCGTGATCGGCATCGGTACCGTCAATACCGACAACCAGCGCTATGGCACGTACAACGGCACAGCCAAGGCGGGCGAGCACCTGATCGGCGAAGCATCCGTGGTTCGGTTCGACGACACCAGCGGCACCTGGTTGCGTTTCAGCGCCCGCGATTTCGGCCTGCCGACGCGGGAATTCCGGATCGAACACGAGAAGCAGGGCGATTGGAGCTATTTTCTCGACTACACCCAGATTCCGCGCTACGCACCTTACGATGTGTTCACTGCGGTATCGCCCAACGGCGGGCAAAACCTTACGGTACCCAATGCCGGCGGAGTCAAGACCACGGCAGGCGAAAGCGAGATAAAGACCGAGCGCGACAAGACCACGCTGGGGTTTGTCAAGGCAATCACCCATCAGCTCGAATTTCGAGTCAATTTCCAGAATGAGGAAAAGAAAGGCAGCCGGCTGTTTGGTCGCGGCTCGTCGGCGGGAGCGGGGGCCTGGGAGTTTCTCCCCGAGCCGATCAACAGCACCACCCGCCAGCTCGACCTCGACTTGAATTATCTGGGCGAACGCTTGCAGCTCAGCGGCGGTTATTACGGCTCGTTCTACAACAACCACAATTCCGCGCTGACGATTAGCGGCGGTTCGGCGGGGTTCGCCGGCACCAACCTGAACAATCCGATCGCCCTGCCGCCGGATAACCTGGCACACCAACTCAAGCTTGCCGGCGCCTACGATTTCACCAGGACCACGCGGGGAACATTCAAGGCCTCGTATGCGGTTAACACGCAGAACGACAAATTCATTCTGCCGCCGACGGCGGCAGTCGCCCCGGTGGGAACCACGAATACCAACGATTCGGGCCGCTCCGATCTCGGCGGCCGCGTCGAAACCACCCTGCTCCAGCTTGGCTTGACCTCGCGCCCGGTCAAAGGGCTTTCCCTGCTCGCCAACCTGCGTCATGAGGACAGCGACGACGAGACCACGATTGCCCAGTACATCCCGGCGAGCGCATCGTCGGACGGCAGAAACGAGCGCCGCTCCTTGCGTAGCACCTCGGGGAAATTCGAGGCCAGCTATCTGCTTCCCGCGGGTTTCCGCGCCACGGGTGGCGTCGATTACGAACGCAAGCTGCGCAGCAAGGAGGGTATCCGCGTCGTCGGCTATCGCGAGAATACCGCCGAGACGACGTATCGCGCCGAACTGGGCAGGGCGCTCGCGGATGACCTCAGCGGTTCCGTCTCCTACCTTGTGGCTAACAGGAACGGTGGGTATTTCCCGGTCAATGCAACGTCGAACCTGGTCAATCCGATCTACATCGCCGATCGCGACCGCAACAAAGTCAAGATTCTTGCCAACTGGGCGCCGATCGATCCGCTTTCGCTCCAGTTCATGCTGGATGACTCCAGGGATCGCTATGACGGTGGCCGCGGCAGTCCGGAAGTGGGTGTCCGCGCTGGCGATGCGCAGCTTTATTCCATCGACGCCAGCTACAGCCTCGGCAGCAATTGGACACTGACCGGCTACGCCGCGCAGTTCACCACCCGCGTCAATCAGGCGAGCGGCAGAAATACGGCCACCTATTACGAGGCCGCCCTGAAGAATACCGGGATCAACTACGGCTTCGGCGTCAAAGGGAAACTCGGCGCCAAGTTCCGGATCGGCGCCGATCTGCTCTGGGCGGAGGATCTGAACACCTATGGACTGTCGGGTGCGGCGACCCCTCTGCCCGACATCAACAGCAGCCAGACCACGCTGAAACTCTTCGGCACCTATGCCTATGACAAGGACACCAGCATCCGCCTTGACTATATCTACGACCACCGCAAGACCAACGACTGGACCTGGAATGGCGCGGGCAAACCGTATGTTTTTACCGATGGCACATGGCTGTACCAGAATCCGGATGAGAAAGTCCAGTTTATCGGCCTGTCCGTGAATTACGGCTTCCGCTGAACCCGGACCGGACCCTCCAGCCATGTCGCTGCGCCTGCGTGATAAGCCCATATGGATCCGCCTGATCGGCGTGATCGGGGTCCTGCTGATCGTCGGCTGGGCCGTGATGGTGGTCTGGTCGGCAATCGAGACACGGCGGACGGCGATGAGCCAGGCCCGCGACCTGGCGGCCAGCGTGCATCAAATTACCATGGCCAATCTGCTGTTCATGAAGGTCACCAAGACCATCAAGAAACGCAGCCTGTTCTACGACCAGGTGCGACAGTCGGAAGCGGTGCGCGACCTGCGCGTGTTGCGGGGAGACAAGGTCACCCATGAAATGGGCGACGGCGACGAAATCGCGATGAACCCGGATGTGCTGGAAAAACAGGTAATGGCCGAGGGCAAGATCGTGTTCCAGGAGACTCAGGATCCGGCTATGGGCCATGTCCTGCGTGCTGTTTTTCCGGCCACTGCATCGAAAAACTACCTCGGCAAGAACTGTATGGAGTGCCACGAGGAGGCCAAGGAAGGCGATATCCTCGGCGCTGTTTCCATGAAAATCATTCTTGAAGGCGCCGATACGGCGGTGCGAAATGCCGAAGCAAAGCTGTTTATTGTCGCAAATGTGATCACCTGGCCGTTGCTGATTTTCATTTTTCTCTTCGTCAGGGGCACCGTAACGCGCCCGCTTGGCGCCATGACCCGGCAGTTGCAAGCCATTGCGGAAGGCGAAGGCGATCTTACCCAGCGCCTTCCGGTCCACGGCGGTGACGAAATCGGTACCGCGTCCGACTCGTTCAATCGCATGATGGAAAAATTGCAGACCCTGATTGTCTCCGTCAATCACACCGCGGAAAGAGTGTCGCTGTCGGCCAGTCAACTGAGTGAAACCAGCGAACAGATCGCCGCCGGATCGTCGGCCCAGACCAGCAAGTCGACCAGTGCAGCGAGTTCCATCGAACAAATGGCCGGGAGCGTTCTGGGCGTCGCCGAATCGTGCCAGAAGGTCGAGAAGCTATCCGTCGAAAGCCGGACGAGCACGGAATCCGGCACCCGCAACATGGATGAGTTGCAGCAGCGCATCCGCCAGGTCGAACAATCGGTCGGCGAGATTGCGTCCTCCGTTGAAAGCTTCCTGCAACGCACGGCAACGATTTCGGCCATGACCCAGCAAGTCAAGGACATCGCCGATCAAACCAATCTGCTGGCCTTGAACGCCGCCATCGAGGCCGCCCGCGCTGGTGAGCATGGCCGCGGTTTCGCCGTGGTTGCCGACGAGGTTCGCAAACTTGCCGAGAAATCCTCTGCGTCGGCCAGCGAGATCGACAGCATCACCCGCTCCCTGGGTGCAGAATCCGGACGGGTCAACGATGCCATCGGCAAGGGACTGGCAGTACTGGAGTCCACGCACGCCTCGATGGTCACGGTGACCACCATCCTCAAAGAAGCCTCATCAACTGTGGACAAGGTCGCGGAAGGTATGGGCGGAATTCGCAACGCCACCAGCGAGCAGAGCACGACCGGCGCCCATCTGGCAGAATCGGTCGAGTCGATTGCCGCCCTGGCCAGGGACAATGCCCAGTTGATCGAAAACATGACCGTCGCGACCCGAGAACTGGCGAGCCTCGCCCGGGATCTCCAGTCCGACATGGGGCGCTTCACCGTCTAACAACATATCGCCGACATGCCCAACCAAGGTCCGGTCGACACGCCGCTACTCGAACTTGAGGAACGCAGAAAACGGCGCGAACCCATCATTCTGGTTTGGGATATCGCCGTACGCTTGGGCCACTGGACGATGGTGCTGTTTTTTGCCGTCATCTATTTGCGCTACCAGAAATTCCCGATCCACGCCTATGCCGGCTACATCGTCCTTGTCCTGGTGGTATTTCGCCTGGTATGGGGCGTTGTCGGCAGCCGCGCCGCCCGCTTCAGTTCATTTATTTTCTCGCCGCAAGAAGTGCTGGATTACGCCCGCAGTGCCGCACAGGGACATGCCGGATACTATGTCAGCCATAACCCCATGGGCTCGTGGATGGTGTTCGCTCTGCTGTTCATGATGCTCATCAACGGCAGTGTTGGGATCATGCTGTACAGCTCCGGGCAGCAGCTGGGGCCATTGGGCTTCCTGGTGTCGGAAGACTGGGAGGACATGCTCAAGGTAACGCATAGGGTACTTGGCCACCTCACCGCCGCCGCCGTGGCTATCCACATCACGGGGGTGCTCTGGGCGGCCCGGCTGCATCGGGAAAACTATGTACTGGCAATGTTCACCGGGCACAAGCGGGTGCCGCGCAAGGTCGATGCAAGTACGATTGCCGCCTATCCGGTGTACCGGGACGAACAAATAAGGCCCGCGCTGCGCCCGATCGAGCAGTGGTTGAACCGTACTCACCCGTTCTTCGGCTCCGTGCTGATCATCTTCGGCATCGCCCTTGTGGTTACCGAAGTGATGGAAGCACTGGTCTATCTGAACCAGTTCCTGCTCGCATATTGAGCGATTTTTCGTTCCTGTCCCGCGCATCGCCGATGCGGGAATGAATGACGGCAGCCCCGGCTTCGCCAGCCGATACATCGCGATTCGTGGTTTGATTTATGGCTTGCCGCGGATGACAAAAATGTCATCTCCGCGTCAGCTTGGCGTCGGGGTCGAAGGGGCATACTGAGCTTGTCTTCACCAAGGAGCCGCAAATGAAATCTTCCGTCCGAACCGCCGTTTTCCTCTCGCTGCTGGCGCCGCTGACTTGGGCCGCGGCGCCCTTGCCGACGGTAACGGTGTACAAGAGTCCGGGTTGCGGCTGCTGCGGGAAATGGGTCGAGCACATGAAGACCAGCGGTTTCCCGGTCGTCACCCATGACACCGAAAACGTCGCCGCGCACAAGGCCCGTCTCGGCGTGCCGGCGGCCATGGGTTCCTGCCATACCGCCGAAGTCGGCGGTTACCTGATCGAGGGCCACGTGCCCGCCGCCGATGTCAAACGCCTGCTGGCCGAAAAGCCGCGCGCCCGCGGCCTGGTCTCGCCGGGGATGCCGGCCAGCGCGCCCGGCATGGACGATCCGCGCACTATCCCGTATGAAATTCTGCTGGTGGGCAAGGAGGGTGGCACCACCACCTACGCCCGCCACTGAAGCCCCCTCCATCCGGCTTATTTGAGTTCAACCTGAAAGAAGGAGAGTCACCATGAAAAAGATAGCCATGACAGCCATTGCGGCCGCGCTCGCGTTTTCAGCCCCTGTTTTTGCCGATGACGCGCATCACCCGGAGAAGGCAGCGGAAGCGAAAGGCGCACCCGCCCAGATCGCGCCGCAGGTCAAGAAGATGCAGGACAACGTCAAGAAAATGCAGCCGCAACTCGACCGTATCGCCAAGGCGAAGACCGATGCGGAACGGCAGAAGGCGATGGCCGAGCACATGCAGACCATGCGCGAAAGCATGGGCATGGCGCAGGGCATGATGGGTGGCATGATGGACTGCCCGATGATGGGCCAAGGCGGCATGGGCATGATGGGCAAGGGCGGCATGGGCATGATGGGGCAGGGCGCGGCCGCTTCGGATGAGATGATGGGCAAGCGCATGGAGATGATGGAAAAGCGCATGGACATGATGCAGATGATGATGCAGGGCCGGATGAACATGCCGCAAGGAAGTCCCGCCACACCGACCAAGTAAAGTCATCTACGACAGTGGCGCCATGATTGGTTTTGATCCGGGGAATAGGCTTGGGCGCCACGGTACCGGCAACACCTGAACAGATGATGCCGGCCTCGTAACAAAAGTCGGCGCCGACGGGACGGCTGCATGAAAACTGACGAACATCGCCACGAGCATCCACCGCTGGCCGGACGGGCGAAGATCGCCTGGATCGTCTTCGCCGTGATTGCCGCCTTCTACCTGTGGACCGGGCATCGCGCCCACTTGCTGGGCGTGCTGCCCTTCCTGCTGCTGCTGGCCTGCCCGCTGATGCATTTGTTCATGCATGGCGGCCACGGCCACGGGCATGGCCATGACGGGAAGCAGCCGCCCCCGGGAGACGACAAATGAGCGGCGACGCCTCCGCCTATGGCCTGTGGACCCTGGTGCTGCTCAATTCGGCGGTGTTCATCGTGTTCGCCTTCAGCTTCTACAAGCCGAAGAGTTCCCGCGACTGGCGCAGCTTCGGCATGTATGCGGCCTTCATCGTCGCGCTGTTTACCGAGATGTACGGTTTTCCGCTGACCATCTACCTGCTCTCGGGCTGGCTGGCGCAGCGCTTTCCTGGCGTCGACTTCCTTGCCCACGATGCCGGCCATCTGCTGGAGGTGATGTTCGGCTGGCGCGACCATCCGCACTTCGGCCCCTTCCACCTGCTCAGCAACGCTCTCATCTTCGGCGGCTTCTGGCTGCTGGCTGCCGCCTGGAACGTGCTGTTCCACGCCCAGCGCGAGCATCGCCTGGCGGCCAGCGGCCCCTACGCGCGCATTCGCCATCCGCAGTACGCGGCCTTCATCCTCATCATGTTCGGTTTCCTCTTGCAATGGCCGACGCTGCCCACCGTGGCGATGTTTCCGGTCCTGGTCGCCGTGTATGCGCGCCTCGCCAAACGCGAGGAGCAGGACGCCCTGGCGGAGTTCGGCGACGCCTATCGCGACTACCGGGCGCGCACGCCGGCCTTCCTGCCGCGCTTCCATGCGGCTGATGACAAACGGCAGACACCATGAACCACACGGCACACCCTCACGCTGAACACCCTCACCCGGCGTCCGCGCACACCGCTCACGCAGCGCAGGCCGGGGCCGACACGGACCCCGTCTGCGGCATGACGGTGAAACCGGATTCCGCGCATGCGACGACCCACGACGGCCGCCTGATCCGCTTTTGCAGCGCCAAGTGCCTGGCCAGGTTCGAGGCCGATCCGCAGCGCTATCTGGCACCACCGGCGCCGCAGGAAGCTGTTCCTGCGGCCACGGAATACACCTGCCCGATGCATCCCGACATCAGGCAGCCCGGCCCCGGCACCTGTCCGAAGTGCGGCATGGCGCTGGAGCCGCTGCTGCCTGAACTGGAAGCGGGCGAGAACCCCGAGCTGGCCGACTTCCGCCGCCGCTTGCGCTGGGCATTGCCGCCGACCATTCTGGTCACCCTGATCGCCATGTCGGGCGGGCTGTTCGACGGCGCGCTGGGCGCCGTGCGGCCCTGGATGGAGCTGGCGCTGGGCACGCCCGTGGTGCTCTGGTCGGGCTGGCCGTTTTTCGTGCGCGGCGTGCAATCGCTGCAAAACCGCAGCCCGAACATGTGGACCCTGATCGCGCTGGGCACCGGCGCGGCCTATCTCTACAGCGTGGTGGCGACGGTCGTGCCCAGCCTCTTCCCGCCCTCCTTCCGCGTGGACGGCCACGTCGCGGTGTATTTCGAGGCCGCGGCGGTGATCATTGCGCTGACCCTGCTCGGCCAGGTGCTGGAACTCAAGGCGCGCGCCGCAACCGGGGCCGCGATCAAGGCCCTGCTTGGTCTGGCGCCGAAGACCGCGCGGCGCATCCGCACCGATGACAAAGGCGATGACAGCGAAGAGGATATCCCGCTCGCCCACGTGCATCCCGGCGACCGGCTGCGCGTGCGGCCGGGCGAGAAGATTCCGGTGGACGGCGTGGTCCTTGCCGGCGACAGCGCGGTGGACGAATCGATGCTGACCGGCGAGCCGATGCCGGTCGGCAAGCTGCCCGGCGACACGCTGATCGGCGCCACGCTCAACACCAGCGGCGCGCTGGTGATGCGGGCCGAGAAGGTCGGCGCGCAGACGGTGCTGGCGCAAATCGTGCAAATGGTGGCTCTGGCGCAGCGTTCGCGCGCGCCGATGCAGCGCATGGCCGACCGGGTGGCGGGCTGGTTCGTGCTCGGCGTCGTCGCCGTCGCCCTGGCGACGCTGCTCGGCTGGGGGCTGTTCGGCCCCGAGCCGAGTTGGGCCTACGGCCTGATCAACGCGGTGGCCGTGCTGATCATCGCCTGCCCCTGCGCGCTCGGGCTGGCGACGCCGATGTCGGTGATGGTCGCCACCGGCAAGGGCGCGAGCCATGGCGTGCTGTTCCGTGATGCGGCGGCGATCGAGAACCTGCGCAAGGTCGATACCCTGATCGTGGACAAGACCGGCACGCTGACCGCAGGCAAGCCCGCCTTTCACGGCGTGGCGGCGGGCGCGGGCGGCAGCGAAGAAGACGTGCTGCGCATCGCCGCCAGTCTCGACCAGGGCAGCGAGCATCCGCTGGCGCAGAGCATCGTCGCCGAGGCACGCCGGCGCGGCTTGAAGCTGAGCACGGCCGAGGGCTTCGAGTCCGCCTCCGGCATCGGCGTGCGCGGCCGGGTCGATGGCCGCGCCGTCGCGCTGGGCAACACGGTGCTGATGGAAGAAGGCAGCGTCGCCTGGCAGGCGCTGGCGGCGCAGGCCGAAGCCCTGCGCCAGGAAGGCGCCAGCGTGATGTTTCTCGCCATCGACGGCGCCGCGGCCGGTCTCGTCGCGGTTTCCGACCCGATCAAGCAATCCACGCCGGAAGCGCTGGATGCGCTGCGCGCCAGCGGCCTGACGCTGATCATGGCCACCGGCGACGGCCTCACCACGGCCCGCGCCGTCGGCCGCCGGCTCGGCATCGCCGAGGTGCATGGCGAGGTCAAGCCGCAGGACAAGGATGCGCTGGTGGCCCGCCTCCAGGCCCAGGGGCGCATCGTCGCCATGGTCGGCGACGGCATCAACGATGCGCCGGCGCTGGCCCGCGCCGACGTCGGCATCGCCATGGGCACCGGCACCGACGTGGCGATGAACAGCGCCCAGGTCACGCTGGTCAAGGGCGACCTGCGCGGCATCGTAGCCGCCCGCCGGCTCTCGCTCGCCACCGTGCGCAACATGCGCCAGAACCTGGTGTTCGCCTTCCTCTACAACGCGCTGGGCGTGCCGATCGCGGCCGGCGTGCTCTACCCCTTCTTCGGCCTGCTGCTCTCGCCAATGATTGCCGCGCTGGCGATGAGCTTCAGTTCCGTGTCGGTGGTTACGAACGCCCTGCGGCTGCGCCGGGCGGCGGTTTGAACTGCTCGAACCGCCCGAAGCCTGTTCCGGGCGCCGTCCCGTCGGCGCCGACGATCGATTATTCTTCCTCGTCCTTGAGCTTGAAGTTCGCCGCGAGCTTCTGCTGGATTTGCGGCGGCACCTGGGCATGGCGGGCGAACTCGATGCTGTAGGCGCCCTGGCCGCCGGTCAGCGACTTCAGGCGCGAGGCGTAGTCGGTGATCTCGGCCAGCGGCACTTCGCCGGTGACCGATGCCGTGCCGCCGGGGCGCGGGCTGGTGCCGGTGATGTGGCCGCGGCGGCTCGACAGGTCGCCGGTGAGGTCGCCAATCGTGGCCTCAGGGGCGACGATCTCGATGGTGACGATGGGTTCCAGCACGATCGGACTGGCGACGCGGATCGCCTCGACCGTGGCCTTGCGCCCGGCGGTGACGAAGGCAATGTCCTTGCCGTCCACCGCATGCGTCTTGCCGTCATAGACGATGACGCGGATATCCTGCGCCGGAAATCCGGCGATCACGCCATCGGTCAGCGCCTGGCGCACGCCCTTCTCGACCGAGGCCATGAATACGCCGGGAATCACGCCGCCCTTGACGCGATCGACGAACTCGAAGCCGGCACCACGCTCCAGCGGCTCGATCTTCAGATACACCTCGCCGAACTGGCCGGCGCCGCCCGACTGCTTCTTGTGCCGGCAGTGGCCCTCGGCATTCGCGGTGATGGTTTCGCGATAGGGGATCAGCGGCGGCTTGGTGTCGAGTTCGAGCTTGAACTGCGTCGCCATCTTTTCCAGCTTGTAGCGCAGATGCATTTCGCCGAGGCCGCGGATCACGGTCTCGTGCGTGGTCGGATGGCGTTCGACCTCGAAGCAGGGGTCTTCGAGTTCGAGCTTGTGCAGGATGTCGAACAGGCGCTGCTCGTCGCCCTTGCGCTTGGTCTCGACCGCCAGGCCCTGCATCGGCCGCGGAAACTCCAGCGGCTTCAAGTGAATGTGGTCCTCGTCGTGCGAGTCGTGCAGAACGGCGTCGAAATCGATTTCCTCGACCTTGGCAATGGCGCCGATGTCGCCGGGCAGCAGGCTGTCGACCTCGACATAGTCCTTGCCCTGGATCTGGTAGAGGTGGCCGACCTTGAAGGGCTTCTTGCCGTCGCCGACGAAGAGCTGGCTGTCCTTGCGCACCGTGCCCTGATGGACGCGGAACACGCCGACCTTGCCCATGTAGGGATCGGAGATGATCTTGAACACGTGCGCCAGGACGTGCCTGGCCGCATCCGGCTGTGCGGCGAAGGCTTCCGCGGCACGACCGGGCTCGCCCTTGTAGAACGGCGGCGGGTTGCCCTCGGCCGGATTCGGCGCCAGCGAAGCCAGCACATGCAGCAGTTCGCCGATGCCGGCGCCGGTGCGCGCCGAAACGAACAGGATCGGCACCAGGTGGCCGGCGCGCAGCGCCTTCTCAAAGGGCGCGTGCAGTTCCGCAGCGTCGGGGTCCTTGCCGTCGTCCAGATAGCGGGCCAGCAGCGACTCGTCCTCTTCCACCAGCTGGTCGATCAGCTCGCGATGGGCGTGGGCGATCGAATCGAAGTCCGCGTCGCCGGCGTCGTGCTCCAGCACGTCGAGCACTTCCTTGCGGCCATGCGCGGGCAGATCGAGCAGCAGGCACTCCTTGCCGAAGCGCTCGCGGATCTGGTTCACCAGTCCCGGCAGATCGAGATTGTCGGCGTCGATCTTGTTGATCACGACCATGCGCGCCAGGCCGCGCGCCTGCGCCGCGCGCATCATGCGCTCGGTGGCGAGCTCGATCCCGGTTTGCGCATTGATGACGACCAGTGCGGTCTCCACGCCGGCCAGCGCGGCGACCGCCTGCCCGGCGAAATCGGGATAGCCCGGCGTGTCGATCAGGTGCACATGCACGCCTTCGGCGGCGAAATTGACCAGGGCCGAATTCAGCGAATGGCCGGCGGTCTTTTCCTGCGCATCGAAGTCGCAGACGGTGCTGCCCTTCTCCACGCTGCCTTTCGCCACGATGGCGCCCGCCTTGAACAGCAGGGCTTCGGCCAGCGTGGTCTTGCCGGCGCCGCCGTGGCCGACGAGGGCAACGGCACGAATCGAATCGGTGGTATATGTCGCCATGATGCAGACTCCCCTGTTTTTTGCATTGCGGTAAATTCTACCCCGCTGAGTCCCGTCGCTCCGCTGCGCCGGCATGGTCGCGCGAAGGGATGCGCCACAGCACCGCCGCGGTGACGATGCCGATCGTCGCCAGCAAGGCTTGCAACCAGGGCAAGGCGGCGAAGGTCCACATCGAGGCGCAGATGGTCAGGCTCATCAGCGTGATGGCGATCACCTTGATTCGATACGGGATGCTGTGATGCCGACGCCATTCGATGATCAGCGGGCCGACGGTCGGATTGGCAATCAGCCGGCGGTAGAAGCGCTCCGAGGCCCGCGCATAACAGGCAGCAGCCACCAGAACGAAGGGCGTGGTCGGCAGGCCGGGCAGGAAGATGCCGATGATGCCCAGCAGCAGGGCGATGCTGCCGATAGTCCACAACACCACTCGCACGACCAGGGAGGGATGGAGTTCCGACTCGGGGATCTCCCACGTTTCCTCCTGCTCGCTCACTGCCGCAGCGCCCGCTCGATGAAGTGGCTCGGCACCGTGCTGCGCGGCACTCGGCCGGAGAACCAGCTGCGCACGTTCTGATCAAGCCCGATGCCGTGCATGTAGTTGTAGAGCGCCTTGTTCAGCGCGACGCCCAAGGCATCGTGATCGACGCCGGTCGGATCGATGAAACCGACGTCGTTCCTGGCAAACGAAACCTGGGGTAGGGGCTTGAGGGTCACGCCATAACGTTCGGGGTGTTGTCCCACCGGAGAATGCACGGTGCAGGCGAAGCGATGGAAGAAGCCGGACTGGATGCAGCCGGCGGCAAACAACTGGCGCACGTATTCGAGCGCGTCGACGGTGTCCTGCACGGTTTGCGTCGGGAAGCCGTACATCAGGTAGGCATGGACCAGGATGCCGGCATCGGTGAAGGCCTGTGTCACGCGCGCCACCTGCTCGACCGAAACGCCCTTCTGCATGAGTTTCAGCAGGCGGTCGGAGGCGACTTCGAGCCCGCCGGAAACCGCGATGCAGCCGCTGTCGGCGAGACGGGCGCAGAGCTCGGGAGTGAAGGATTTCTCGAAGCGGATGTTGCCCCACCAGGAGATTGCCCGCCCACGCCTTGCCAGCTCCTCGGCAAGCGCGCCGAGGGCCTTGGGCGGCGCGGCCTCGTCGACGAAGTGGAAGCCGGTCTGCCCGGTCTCGGCGATGACGGCCTCGATGCGGTCGACCAGTGTGCCGGCGGCTACCGCGTCGTAGCGCGAGATGTAGTCGAGCGACACGTCACAGAAGCTGCATTTCTTCCAGTAGCAGCCGTGGGCCACGGTCAGCTTGTTCCAGCGCGCATCCGACCACAGCCGATGCATCGGATTGAGCATGTCCAGCAGCGAGAGGTAGCGGTCGAGCGGCAGGCCGTCCCAGGTTGGCGTGCCGGCTTCGGCGAACGGAATGTCGGCGTCGGCGGGACGGCGCGCGTCGACATAGCGCACGTCGTTGTCGAGCCGCTGGAACGTCCGCACAAGATGTTCGCGCGGCCGCTTGCCCGCCAGATGATCGAGCAGCGCCAGCAGCGGTCGCTCGCCGTCGTCGAGCGTGACGTAGTCGAAGTAATCGAACACCCGCGGCTCGGCCAACTCGCGCAATTCGGTATTGACGAAGCCACCGCCGAGCACGGTGACGATGGCGGCGTCGTGCGCCTTGATCGCCTGGGCGATGCGGAAGGCGCCATAGACATTGCCGGGAAAAGGCGCCGACACCAGCACCACGCGCGGCGCATGGCGCTGCACTGCATCCAGCGTCAGCTCGCGCAGCGTACGGTCGATCAGGTTTTCCGGCGCGGCCAGCGCCTGCGCCAGCGGTTCGAAGCTGGCCTGGCTCTGCGCCAGCGATTCGGCATAGCGGACAAACTCGAAGCGCGCATCGACCGCCTCGCGCAGCACGTCGGCGACGTCGTCGAGATACAGCGTGGCGAAGTGGCGCGCCCGGTCCGTCACGCCGAGCACGCCGAAGGCCCAGGCCAGCGGGTCGCCGCCGTCGGGATCGACATAGGCATCGAGCGGCGCGAAACGCGATCCTTCGGGCAGGAAACGGCGGCCGGCGATACGGTGCGCGATCGAGGGATCGCGTCCCTGCAGGAAGGCCACCACCGGCTCGATGGCGGCCAGATACTGCGCGAAGGCCCGCTCGAAGGCTTGCAGGCGCGGCGTGCGCTGTTGTCGCGGCAAGGCGCCGATGCACTTGCGCACGGCGCCCAGTCCGTCACGCGAAAACAACCGTAGCACCAGCGCCAGGGCGAGGTCCTCCTGCACGGCGCTAAAGCCGCGCGAACGCAGGAAGCCGGTCAGATAGGCGGTCGCGGGATAGGGCGTGTTCAACTGCGTCATCGGCGGGATGACGGAGAGAATTTTCAGCGGCCTGGGGCATGGCGGTCGCGACTCGGGCATGGCTCAATGATAGAGCCTTTACCGCCTGGCGCCCGCCCGACGGCGGCATGAGCTATTCGTGGAGGAACAGCGAGCGGTTGCCGAACAGGGGAAAGTCGTGGTTGTCGGAATCGCGGCCTTCGACGTAGTCCTGGTGGTAGCGCTGGATCAGTTCGACCTCGCCCTTCGAACCGAAAATGAAGGCGGTGCGCTGGTGCAGGTCGGCCGGCGCCACGTCGAGGATGCGGCCGCGCCCGGTGGTGGCGCCGCCGCCCGCCTGTTCCATGATGAAAGCGATCGGATTGGCCTCGTGCAAGAGGCCGAGGCGGCCGCCCGTGTCGCGGGTCCTGGCATCGACCGGATAGAGGAAGACGCCGCCCCGGACCAGGACGCGATAGGCCTCGGCGATCAGCGACGCGACCCAGCGCATGCCGAAATCGCGGCCGCGCGGACCGGTCTTGCCGGCCAGGCATTCCTTGACGTAGCGGCGTACCGGCGGTTCCCAGAAACGCTCGTTGGACGCGTTGATGGCAAAGGTCGCGGCATTGTCGGGGAGCGCCACTTTCGCGTGGGTGAGGACGAACTCGCCGATCTCGCGATCGAGCATGAAGACATTGACGCCATTGCCGGTGGTCAGCACCAGCCGCGTCGATGCGCCATAGAGCATGAAGCCGGCCGCCACCATGCGGTTCCCCGCCTGGAGAAAATCGCCGGCCGCGATTTTCTTTTTGCCCACGGGCGCGCGCAGCACCGAAAAAATCGTGCCGGACATGAAGTTGATGTCGAGATTGCCGGAGCCGTTGAGCGGATCGAAGACCAGCAGATAGTTGCCGCGCGGGTATTTGGCCGGGATCGGCGTGACGCCGTCGGCGGTCTTGGAACTGATCCCCGCCAGACGCCCGGTGCGCAGGGTCGACTCGACGATGGCGTCGCACGCGGCGCGCTCCAGATAAACCCTCAAATCCACGTCATCGGCGCCCAGCCCGCCGCGCGAGACGCGATGACTGATGGTCTTGCAGGCCGTGACGATGTCGTTGAGCAGCACCGAGAAGTCGCCGCGGGCGTCCTTGACACGGCGCTGCTCCTCGATGATGAACTGGGTCAGTGTGATGCGTTCCCTGATCATGCTATCTCCCGAACCGCAATTCGCGAACACTCGGCGTCGCATGCGGACGCCGCCCGACTCCAATTCAATGGACCGACGAGTTCGACGCCAATACCGTGGCCGATCGGCGCGCGAGGCGGCCTGCTGCGCGCTGCCGCACCAACTGCGCCAGTTGTGCCGGACTCTCGCCGAAGAGGATGGCGCAGGCCTTGCGGCTGCCGCACATCACCGACTCGGCCAGCTGAACGGTGGCCCCGTCGGCAATCGGCTTGTTGTCGTAAGGCTGGGGCAGCAGGCTTTTGGGAACCGGCTTGCCCGCGTTGACGGCCGACGAAGTCAGCAGCAAAGACAGGATCGCAGACAGCGGCAGTATCGTGCGCAGCATGGGACGCCCCTCCACCTCAGCCGATTCGACCACTTCGCCCCGGCAGGCCTTTACGCTGTTGTGCCCGCCGCATCGTGTCGCTGCAAATCGAGCGCTTGATGAGACTTCTGAAGCAGCGTGTATATGCAGCAAATCCTAGCCTTCACCCCCGGAAAAAACAATCCGAACGAAAGACATAGGCGCCACGCGCCGACCATCGCGCTGGTCGCGACAGCTCAAATCGACGTGGTCAGCTGAACGAGCCAGTCAGGCGCCGCGCGCAGCACCCATGCTTCGAAAACCTTGTCCGCACCGCTGAGAATCGCCACGCCAAGAATCAGCATCACGCTCCCAAGCGCCTGTTTGCCAAGTTTTCCGGCGATCATCAGCCTTCCTCGCAGGCGCAACATGGCTTCCCGCGAGGCGAATCCGAGCACGATCAGGGGCAAACCGGCACCGAGACCGAACAGCGCCATGACGACCGCGACCTGGGCAAGGTTCTGTCCCTGGCTGGCCAGGGTGATCGCCGCACCGAGCGTAGGACCGACACATGGACTCCAGACGACGCCAAGCAGCACGCCGAGAATGAACTGGCCGCCCAGTCCGTCGAGCGTCAGCCGCGCCAGCACGGCCTGGCCGCTTCCCGACACGCCCGACGTCGCCATGGCGAACTTTTCCTGTAGTCGCGAGGACAGCAGGACGACGCCAAAGCCGAGCAGGATGACGGCTGCCGCGTCTCGAAACAAGCCCTGGTCGAGGCCAATCGCCACGCCCAGGCTGGCGACGAACACACCGACCGCGGTGAAGGAAAGCATCAATCCTGCGGCCAAGGCCAATGGCCCGAGGCGATGGGCGATTGCCGCCGTACCCAGCAAGATGGGCAACAGCGGCAACACGCAGGGCGACAGGGTCGATAGTCCGCCCGCCGCGAAGGACAGGCCGTAAGTACCCAGACCGAAGTCCATCGACGTCCCTTCAGATTGCCTTCTTCAACAGGGCCGCAATACTGTCCTTCCTGGTATCGCCGACCGAGCGGCCGACCTCCTTGCCGCCCTTGAACACAATCAGGGTGCTCTGCGTCGTCGCCTTGAAGCGCTTGACGACATCCTTCTGGCCGTCGAAATCGACGCGGAACGCCGTGATCCCCTTGAGCGCGGGGGTCGTCATCAGTGCCGAGACGATGGGTTGCTGCGCCTTGCAGGTGGGGCACCAGTCGGCATGAACCGCAATCAGGATGGGCTTGCCTTCCTGGTTCAGTGCGTCGAATCTTGCCGTGTCGAAGGGAAATTCTGCGCTCAGGGCAATGCCGGCGCCAAGCAAGGGCATCAGGATCAGGGTGCGAAGCAGTTTCAACATGGGACGCTCTCCGTAGGAATGGGGGTAACCTTGTTTAGTCGGCGCAGCGCCCGATTTCTTACAAGGCTTGCGTCGCGCAGCCAGATCTTGGGCAAATGTAAGAAATGCCGTTGCGGCCCGACTAATCGGCAACACGTCCGGAGCCCCCATGCGCGACACCGCCCCCCTGCTGCTCAAGTCGGATTTCCCGTCGATGCGCCGTGATCGATTGGAAACCCTGCAAGCCAATCTTGGCTATCGCTGCAACCAGTCCTGTTTCCATTGTCACGTCGCCGCCAGTCCCAAACGGACGGAAGAGATGTCCTGGGAAACCATGGTATCGCTACTGCGCTTCGCCGAACGGCAAGGCGCTACCACATTGGACCTGACCGGCGGCGCGCCCGAACTGAACCCGAACTTTCGCCGCCTGGTGCTGGCCGCCCGCGCCCAGGGGCTGCGCGTCATCGATCGCTGCAACCTGACGATACTCAACGGGCCCGGCCATGAAGACCTGGCCGACTTCCTTGCCGCCAATGCGGTCGAGATCGTCGCCTCGCTGCCCTGCTACCTGGAAGAGAACGTCGACCGCCAGCGCGGCGACGGCGTCTTCGAGGCTAGCCTGGCCGGTCTGCGCAAGCTGAATGCCCTGGGCTATGGCCTGCCGGACACCGGCAGGATTCTGAACCTGGTCTACAACCCGGTCGGACCGAGCCTGCCACCACCGCAGGAACCGCTGGAGGCCACCTACAAGGAACAACTGGCGATCCGCTACGGCATCGTCTTCAATCGCCTGTTCGCCTTGGCCAACATGCCGATCCAGCGCTTCGGCAGTCAGCTCGTTTCGCGCAATCAATTTGACGACTACATGGCGCTGCTGAAAGGCGCGCACCGCGACGAGAACCTGGCCGGGGTGATGTGCAAGACGCTGATCTCCGTAAGCTGGCAGGGCCATGTCCATGACTGCGACTTCAACCAGATGCTCGGCCTGCCGCTTGGCGATGCCGCCGCGCCGGTGCATGTGTCGACGCTGCTGGAACGGACTTTCGACGGCCTGCCGATCCGCGTCGCCGAGCACTGTTATGGCTGCACCGCCGGGCAGGGCAGCAGTTGCGGCGGTGCGCTCGACGCGCGGCCGGCAGACGCCGCAGCAGCCGCTGCCTGAATTTTCGTCAAGGAAGAAACGTCATGCATGAACTCGTCAAGGATTACTACGGCAATCAGCTGCAGTCGAGCGACGACCTGCGCACCTCCGCCTGCTGCGACGCCGATGCGGTGCCGGCCTGGCTCAAGCCGCTGCTGGCGCGCATCCATCCGGAGGTGCTGGCCCGCTATTACGGCTGCGGCCTGGTCTGCCCGGAACTGCTGAGCGGCTGCCGCGTGCTTGACCTGGGCTGCGGCTCGGGGCGCGACGTGTATGCGCTGGCGCAGCTCGTCGGCCCGTCCGGCCGCGTCGTCGGCGTCGATATGACGGCGGCGCAGCTGGCGGTGGCGACGCAGCATCGCGACCATCACAGCGCCGCCTTCGGCCACGCCGCGCCGAACGTCGAGTTCCAGCTCGGCTACATCGAACGCCTGGACGAACTCGGCCTCGACGCGGGCAGCTTCGACGTGGTGGTCTCCAACTGCGTCGTCAATCTCTCGCCGGACAAGGAGGCGGTGCTGCGCGGCGTACACCGACTGCTCAAGTCCGGCGGCGAGTTCTACTTCTCCGACGTCTATGCCGATCGCCGCGTGCCGGACGCAGTGCGCAACGACCCGGTGCTGTACGGCGAGTGCCTGGGCGGCGCGCTCTACTGGAACGACTTCCTGCGCCTGGCGCGGCAAAGCGGTTTTGCCGATGCGCGCCTGGTGACCGACCGGCCGCTGGAGATCACCGACCCCGAGCTGGCGCGCCGCGCCGGCGGCATTGCCTTCCACTCCGCCACCTGGCGGCTGTTCAAGCTCGACGGACTGGAGCCCGCTTGCGAGGACTACGGCCAGGCGGTGGCCTATCGCGGCAGCATCGCCGAACATCCGCACCGCTTCAAGCTCGACAAGCATCACGAGATGACGACGGGCAAGCTGTTTCCGGTCTGCGGCAACACCTGGCGCATGCTGGCGGAATCGCGCTTTGCGCCACATTTCGATTTCCATGGCGACTTCTCGCGCCACTACGGCATCTTTGCCGGCTGCGGCACGGTCATGCCGTTCGACGGCGCGTCGGCCGTGGATGCCAGGCCGGGTTGTTGTTGAGCGGCGGACTCATGCGCCTGTTCCTGCTGCCCCTGCTGGCGAGTCCGCTGCTCGCCGCCACGCTCGGCATCCTGGCCGCGCGCGTGGTGCGCCGTATGCCCGGCGCCGACTGCGCCTGTGTGGTCGCGCCGCTGTCCGCCGTGCCGGCAGGCGGCGCCGGCGTCACGGCCATGACGGCCGCCGTGCCGACCCTCCTGATCGCAGCAGACGGGCAATGCCGACAGCATCCCGGCGTGGTGGGGCGCATCTCCTTGTCCCGCGTCGGCGACCGCGCGCATGTAGCCTCCGCCGCGCTGATCTGCTTTGCGCGCGGCGTCAACGACACGCCGAAGCTGGCCGCGCTGCTGCTGGCCGGGCATGCGCTGAATGCGACGGCGGCGGCGCTGGCCATCACGATGGCCATGGCCGCCGGGGGGCTGCTCCACACCCGTCGGGTGGCCGTCACCATGAGCCGGCGCCTGACGCGCATGGACCACGGCCAGGGCCTCGCGGCGAACCTCATTACCGCAGCGCTGGTGCTGTTCGCCAGCAAGCTGGGCCTGCCGGTATCCACCACCCATGTCGCGGTCGGGTCCATCGCCGGCATCGGCGCCGGCGCCGGGACCGTCGATTGGGCTACCATGCGCAGCATCGCGCTGTCCTGGATCGCCACCCTGCCGCTGGCCACCATGCTGGCGTGGCTGACGACGCTGGTCGTCGGGGCATCATGATCGCCGTCCCACCAGCGCCGACTCACAAAACAACACGAGGAACCACAATGCAAACAAAACCACTGGAAGGCGTCCGCGCCTGCGTCTTCGACGCCTACGGCACCCTGTTCGACGTCAGCAGCGTCGCCCGTGGGGCGCAGGATGCACTCGGCGACCGCTGGCAAGCGCTATCCGACCTGTGGCGCACCAAGCAACTGCAATACACCTGGTTGCGCGGCCTGGGCGGACACCACGCCGATTTCTGGCAGGTGACCGGCGACGCGCTCGATTTCGCCATGAGCACGCTCGGCATTCGCGACGACGGCCTGCGTGCGCGGCTGATGGATCTGTATCTGCGCATCGCCGCCTACCCCGAAGTACCGGCCATGCTGGCCGAGTTGCAAGCGCGCGGCATCAAGCTGGCGATACTCTCCAACGGCACGCCGGACATGCTGGCGGCGGCGATCAATAATTCAGGCATTGCCGAGTATTTCGACGCCGTGCTGTCGGTCGAGGAAGTCGGCGTGTTCAAGCCGCATCCGGATGTGTATGGCATGGCGCCGACGCGGCTGGCCTTGGCGAACGAGCAAATCTGCTTTCTCTCGTCCAACGGCTGGGACGCGTTTGCCGCCAAGGCGTTTGGCTTTCAGGTGCTGTGGTGCAACCGCTTCGGCCAGGCGCCCGAGCGCATTCCCAGCCCGCCGGATGGCGAGATCGCCGACCTGTCGCTGCTGCCGGCCCGGCTTGCGCGCTGAATGATGTTTCGCCAGGACCTGTCGCAGCCCTTCAGGCGGACCATGGGTTGCAGCGGCGGCGGGTAGCGGAGATCGCCCAATGCGGCGATTGCTCGATCATCCTGCAGGAGCTTACTGAATGCATGCCGCCGGCCCGGTGCTGCGCGACATCGTGCTGGTCGGCGGCGGCCACAGCCACGTCGTGGTGCTGCGCATGTTCGCCATGCGGCCGCTGCCCGGCGTGCGCCTGACGCTGATCTGCACCGACACCGACACGCCCTACTCCGGCATGCTGCCGGGCTACATCGCGGGGCATTACAGCTTCGACGCGGTACACATCGACCTGCGTCGCCTCGCCGAATTCGCCGGCGCCCGCTACTACCGCGACGAAGTCATCGGCATCGACCGTGCCGCGCGCCAGGTGATCTGCCGCCAGCGCCCGCCGGTCAGCTACGACGCGCTGTCGATCAACATCGGCTCGACGCCACGCCTCGGCCAGGTTCCCGGTGCCGCCGAGCACGCGGTGCCGGTCAAGCCGATACGCCGTTTCAACGAACGCTGGCTGGCGCTGTTCGAGCGCGTGCGTGTACATGCAGGACCGATCACGATCGCCGTGGTCGGCGCCGGTGCCGCCGGGGTCGAACTGACGCTGGCCATGCAGTACCGCTTGCGCAATGAATTGACGGTGCTCGGCCGCGACCCCGACGGACTGAGTTTCCACTTGTTTTCCGCCGAGGCGGAGATTCTGCCGACGCACAATGCCGCCGTGCGTCGCGCTTTTGAGTCGGTGCTGGCGCAGCGTGGCGTGACGCTGCATCGCACTGCCGAGGTAAGTCTGGTTGAGGCGGGTCGCCTGCAGGTGCGCGACGGAACGACGCTCGCGGCCGACGAGATCGTCTGGGTCACCCAGGCCGGCGGTGCGGCCTGGCTATCGGACACGGGCCTCGCTCTCGACGAGGCCGGCTTCATTCGCGTCAATGAGACCCTGCAAAGCGAGACCGACCCGCTGATCTTCGCGGTTGGTGACTGCGCCGCGATGAACGGCCATCACCTGGAAAAGGCCGGCGTCTTCGCCGTGCGCATGGGCCCGCCGCTGGCCGAGAACCTGCGCCGCGGCATCACCGGGCAAGAACTGCTGCCCTATCGCCCGCAGTCGCGCTGGCTGGCCCTGATCTCCACCGGCGACCGCCATGCGGTGGCCTCGCGCGGCTGGCTCTACGCACGCGGCGACTGGGTCTGGCGCTGGAAGGACTGGATCGACCGGCGCTTCATGCGCAAGTTCGCCGAGTTGGCGCCGATGGCCGCCACGGCGCCGGTCGCCGACCAAGTCCCGCTCGCGCCCGAAGAACAGGCGCAGGCCCTCTCGGCCGTCGCCATGCGCTGCGGCGGCTGCGGCGCCAAGGTCGGCGCGTCGGTGCTGGCGCGTGCCCTGGCGAGCGTGCAGCCGATCGAACGCGAGGACGTGCTGATCGGCCTGCACGCGCCCGACGATGCCGCCGTGCTACGGGTGCCGCCCGGAAAGGCCATGGTGCACACGGTGGATTTCTTCCGCGCCTTCATCGACGACCCCTGGATCTTCGGCCGCATCGCCGCCAACCACGCGCTGGGCGACATCTTCGCCATGGGCGCCGCGGCGCAGTCGGCGACGGCCATCGCCACGGTGCCGCCGGGGCTCGAAGCCAAGGTCGAAGACAGCGTATTCCAGATGATGGCAGGCGCCGTGGCGGTGTTGAACGAAGCCGGCTGCGCCCTGGTCGGCGGCCATACCGGCGAAGGCAGCGAACTGGCACTGGGCTTCGCCATCAACGGCCTGATCGACGAGAACCTGAACGGCATACTGACCAAGGGTGGCATGCGCCCTGGCGACGTGCTGGTCCTGACCAAGCCGATCGGCACTGGCACGCTATTCGCCGCCCATGCCCGGTTGAAAGCGCGCGGGCGCTGGATCGACGCAGCGCTCGAATCCATGCAGGTGTCGAATCGCAACGCGATGCCGGTTCTCATCGCCCACGGCGCGACGGCCTGCACCGACCTCACCGGCTTCGGCCTGCTCGGCCATCTGGTCGAGATGACCCGGCCTTCCGGCGTCGATGCCGAACTCGAGCTCGCCGCGCTGCCGCTGCTCGACGGCGCCGCGGAATGCATCGCGGCCGGTATCCTCAGCTCGCTGCAGCCGGCCAACCTGCGCCTGCGCCGCGCGCTGAAGAACCAGGAAGAAGCACTCAAGCATCCGAACTACCCGCTGCTGTTCGACCCGCAAACCGCCGGCGGCCTGCTTGCCAGCGTAGCGGCCGAACGGGCCGATGCCTGCCTTGCCGCGCTGCACGAAGCAGGCTACCCGCACGCGGCACGCATCGGCCGCGTGCTGCCGCAGGGCACGGCGCTGGAGCCGATCCGGCTGATCTTATAAAAGTCGGCGCCGGCGATACGGCGGTTGTTCGGCCGCGGCCGCCTTTCGCCCGAATCAGCGCGACAGGAGTGAAGGACCGCAATGCAGAAATTTGGTGAACTCACACTCGCGGCCAACAGAAGACCGTGATGACGGACAGAGCTTTCCGGCGGGATGTTTCGTTTCATAACGCCCTGCCTTGACGGTTTGTTCGCTATTCTCAATCGTTCGCGGAACGTGAACAAAGCTGCTTTGCGAACAATTGGTTGACGTCGATGTTCATTTAATTGTAATGTTCACGTAACGTGAACAAATATAAATTCCGAACAATGAACCCGCCTAACGATAAATGGCAGGCAATGTTGCAGCGAGCCTTGGACGCGTTGCACAGGACAACAGGTATTGCCGGCCAGGTGATTGAACGAGAGCCGATGGTGGCCCAGGGTTTTCGTGCGGACGCTCGGATCGAAGTCGAAGCAAACGGACAGCGCTATCCCTATCTGGCCGAAATCAAACGCGTCGATCGCTTCGCAATCCTGGGGGATATCAAGCGTCAGTGCGCCCAGTATGGCGATCAACTGCTTCTGGTAGCACCCCGCGTCACCGCAGAAGCTGCCGAAAAATGCCGCGAACTCGATCTGCAATTTATCGACACCATGGGCAATGCCTATCTGCGAGGCCCCGGATTGTTTGTTCTGGTGAAAGGACAGCGACCCATTGCAGGAGAAGACTTGCACCTGGCAGCGCCAGAGGGCAAACGCGCAGGTACCGCAACCAACTTGCGCGTCTTTTTCGCCCTGCTCTGCAAACCACAACTGCTCAATGCACCCTACCGCGACATCAATCGGGCCGCCGGTGTCGCGCTCGGCACGGTGGGATGGGTATTCTTCGACCTGAATGGCAGAGGCTACATCACAGGGGGGAAAGGCAAGGGCGACAGAGTCCTCCTTCAGCGCCAGAAGCTGGTGCAAGAGTGGGTAACGAACTACCCGATCAAGCTGCGTCCGAAACTCAATCCACGAAGATTCCGCGCGCCGAAAGCCGACTGGTGGAAAGAGGTCGATATCACCAAATACGGCGCCCAGTGGGGGGCAGAGGTCGCTGCAGAGAAATTGACCGGTTACCTGCGGCCCCACGCACTCACCATCTACCTGCACAAGGAGCAAGCTCAGAAGAATCTGACCCGACTGGTGGCAGGGCACAAACTGCGCGCAGACCCGCAGGGCGACATAGAAATCCTCGACGCCTTCTGGGATTTCGAAGACGAAAAACCGATCCCGGAAACGGTGCCACCCTTGTTGGCCTATGCCGATCTGATAGCGACGCTGGACCCCCGCAACCTGGAAGCCGCAAAGCTGATACATGACCGCTATCTCGCGACCGCTGAAGCCCAAGCCTGACCGCCCGGTCGAGCCGATCGCCCTATTGGTGATTCAGGAAATCCAAAAAGCGTCAAAAGCACTGGGCCTTCCGGTATTTCTGGTTGGTGCGATGGCGCGCGTCATCCTGCTCGAACACGTGCATGGACTGACGGCCGGGCGTGCGACCACCGATGTGGATTTCGCCTTTGCGTTGGACAACTGGGATCAATTCACAGCGATCAAGGCATCCCTGCTGGCCAACGCCGATTTCGAGCAATCGAAACATGTGGCCCACCGCCTGCATTTCCGTCCGGAAGGCTTGGAGCACCAGTACAAAGTCGATCTGATTCCGTTCGGTGGAATTGAAACCAGCCCCAACACCATAGCCTGGCCGCCGGACATGGCCGTGTTGATGAACGTTGCGGGCTTTGGCGATGCCTTGGCTGCCGCCGTGAGTGTTCAAGTAAGCCCCGGAATCGAAATCGCCGTTGCCTCGCTGCCTGGAATTGCAATCCTGAAACTGTTCGCATGGGCCGATCGGGGACAGGAATCCGCTGCACCTGGCCGCCATCAGCGTGCCCGCAGGATTGCGCGCCGACGGCCCGCCCTTCGGCCTGCAACTGCTCGGCTTGCCGTTTTCAGATGCCAACCTACTGCAACTGGCCGGGCGGTTTCATGCGGCGGTCGCGGGCAAGACGCAATGCTATGAGCGGCGGCAATTCGCGTGACTGGCCGTTCGCCGCACTCAGCGCGAGGGGTGAATGACCGCAACGTGGGAATTTGCTGAACTCACACTTTCGGCCATGAACGGTCCTTCGACTTCACGGCTACAAGGTCCACTCCTTGCCCAAAGCCGTCATCTCACCTGGCCCCTCGGTCAGGGTCATGCACTGTGCTACTTCGCGTAGGCGCGCAAGAACAAATCCACGTTGGCTTTGATGAGCCGCGCGTCTTCGCTGGCCTTGGGCTTGCCCAGACCCAGCATGACCCGGATGTCGGCAGATCCGAGGAACAGGGACAAGAACTGGTCCGCGGCTTCGTCGGCATTGCGGATGGACAGGCTGCCGGCCGACGCGGCCGCGCGCAGATAGTCTGCCACCTGGTGAATCAGCTCTTCGGGGCCCTGCCGATAGAAGGCCTCGCAGGCTTCGGCATGCTGGCTAGTAACGGCGAACATCAGGCGGAACGTTCCCACCGCTTTGTCTGATCGCTTCAGTTGCAAAAACGCCTTCCCGATCAGCGTGAGGGCATTTTCCGGATCGCGGGGATCGAGCGCTCCGCGAGGGATCGAGGCAAAGACCTCCTCCGTGCAACTCGCGACGGCCGCCTCGAACAGCGCCTCCTTGGTCGGGAAGTAGCTGTAGATCGTCACCTTCGACACGCCGGACGCCTTGGCGATCGCCTCGACGCTCGCCCGCTCCAGGCCGTGTTCCAGAAACTGCTGGGCTGCGGCCTCCAGCACACGCTTGAGGCGCTCCGGGTCGCGCGGTCGGCCGCGCCTGGGAACATCGGTATTCATACTTAACTTGACCGTTCAGTAAATAGATGTAGAATGCAATTACTTTACCACACAGTATAGTAATTGAGGCGAGCATGGAAAACGGACATAAGGCCGCAGTGGCCGTGGCACGCGAGGGAGCCCTCTCCCTGGCGATGGTTGCTGCGCTCGCCTTGGGCGGGTGCGCTACCGATCCTGACATTCCGAGGCCGCAGGTCTCGCCGAGTGCGGCGTATCGGCATGGCGGGAATGCGCCCGCCGCCGCTCCGAAGACGGACCTCGGCTGGTGGCACCAATTCCAGGACGTACGACTGGTGCATCTGGTGGAACGTACCGCACGGGCGAATCACGACATCCGCATTGCGGTGGAAAGGGCGCGACAAGCGCGGGCCGGTACGGTGGCGGCGGACTCCCGGCTTTTGCCGAGCGTCAATCTCGCCGCGGCCCGTGCCGACAGCAGCACCGGTCTTCCGCCACAAGTGAAGCAATCGATGCCGGACATCAAGGCCAGCCGGACAGGTTTCGACGTGGCGTGGGAAATCGATCTGTTTGGTGGCGCGAGCGCGGCGGCGGATGCGGCGGCAAGGGAGGCGGAGGCCGCCGCGCATGGAATCGCCGGGGCGCAGTTGATCGCCAGCGCGGAGGTCGCGCGGCAGTATTTCCTGTGGCAAGGCGCGCGGCAACGGCTCGAAATCCTCGAGTCATTGCTGCGAACTCAGCGCGATACCGAGCGCATGACCCGCAGCCGCCACCGGGAGGGCATGGCGAGCGAGTTCGACGTGGCGCGGGCTGCCGGCGAGGCGCTGAACCTGGAGGCTGCACTGCCTGCCTTGCGTACGCTGATGGCGGTCACGGAAGGTCGCATGGCCGTGCTCACCGGATCGGATCCGTCGCTGCCGGTTCCCGAGCTTCACGCGACGGACGGCTTCCGTTGGGCGCTTCCTGAGGATCCTCTCAGCGGGCAGCCGGCCGATCTATTGCAGCGGCGGCCGGACCTCCTTGCCGCCGAGCAGCGCCTTGCCGCGGAATCCTCGCGCCTGGCCGAGGCGAAATCCAATCTCTTCCCGAAGATATTCCTCAGCATCTTGTTCGGTCGCCAGAGCTTGATGCTCAACGACACCCTCGATCTTCCGGCGTCGCGCTACTCCAACGCGGCCCTGGCCTTCGGGCTACCGCTGTTCAACGCGGGGCGGGTCCGCGCCGGCGTCGAGGCGCAATCCGCCAAGGAGCGCGAAGCCCTGTTGTTCTACGAGAAGGCGATTCTCGGTGCCGTCGAAGACGTCGAGAACAGCCTCGTCGTCATGGCCGGAGAACGGCGGCGGGTGGACGCGCTGGCCGCGACAGCACGGCAGCGGGACAAGGCGGTCGGCCACGCAACATCCTTGTTCCGGGAGGGACAGATCGACCTGCTTCAGTTGCTCGACGTGCAGCGCGCCAGGCTAGCCACCGAACTGGCTCTGGCCGAGGCCAAGGCGGACCGAGCCATCGGCTACGTGCACCTCTACAAGGCGCTGGGCGGAGGCTGGGAGGCGTTGCCTGCTCCGGCCAGCGCGCAAGTCGCAACGAGTTCACCTTCTGGAGCGGAACAATGATTGGAACACCGAAATACAGAGGCGCGGCAACGACCGCATTCGCTTTCGCAGTGATCGCCGGTCTTGCGGCCTGCGGCGAAAAGCCGACGCCGCAGGCAAAGCCGCATCCCGTTCTGGTGACGACGGTGCGCAATCTTCCCGGCGGGCAGGAACGGGCATTCACGGGCGTCGTGCGCGCCCGCTACGAGTCGGACCAGGGCTTCCGAACCGCTGGGAAAGTCGTGATCCGACTGGTCGAGGTCGGACAGATGGTCAAGGCGGGGCAGCCGCTCGCACGTCTCGATGCGGCCGACTATGAATTGGCGGCACACGCGGCCGAGGACCAATTGCAGGCGGCTCGCGCCGACGCCGAGCAGGCGGCGGCCGACGAGGCGCGCTTCCGGCGCCTGCTTTCCGACCATTCGGTCGCCGTGGCCGATCACGAACGGCAAAAGGCCAGAGCCGATGCAGCGGCAGCACGCCAAGCCCAGGCGCAACGCCAATCGGATCTGGCGCGCAACCGGGCGAAGTACGCGACGCTCTTCGCGGAGTTCGACGGCGTCGTGACCTCCGTGCGCTTCGAAATCGGTCAAGTCGTCGCCGAAGGGCAGCCCGTCGTCACCATCGCTCGACCGTCCGAGCTTGAGGTGGTGGCGGATCTCCCCGAAGAGATGGCTCGGGATGCACGCTCGCTGGCAGCGTCTGCAAGCTTCTGGGATGTGCCCGACCTCGTCGTTCCGCTCAAGCTGCGGGAGCTTGCCCCATCGGCCGCGGCCCAGACGCGCACGTTCCGCGCGCGCTTCAGCGTCGTCGACAAGTCTCCAGCGCTGCGTCAGGCTCTGCATCTCGGTACGACGGCCAACCTGCTACTTGCAGGAAAGGGCGACGCGCCTGCGGCATTGCTGCCCGCGACGGCGCTTCTCAAGACCGATGGCAAGGCCATCGTATGGCAGGTGGACGACTCGGGAAAGCGCGTGGTGGCGAAGCCGGTGGAGGTGATCGGCTACACCGACGAGGCCGTCCTGGTTCGCGGACTGCCGGACGGCGCGAAGGTTGTCTCGGCTGGCATACAGAAGCTCGATGCCGGGCTCAACGTCTCCCCCATCGAACGCAGCGCGAGCGGCATGAATCTCGGCGTATCCGAGGCTCGATCGGCAAAGGCGGGCGCGCCTGGGGAGCGGTCGTGAAGGGATACAACCTCTCGGCCTGGGCAGTCACGCACCGCTCCATGGTGCTGTTCATGATCCTCGCGATCCTCGTCACGGGGATATTTTCCTACACCAAGCTCGGCCGCTCGGAAGACCCGACCTTCAATGCGCCAATGATGACGGCGGTAGTCATTTGGCCGGGGGCCACGGCGCAGGAGGTCCAAGACGAAGTCATGAACCGGATCGAACGCCGCTTGCGCGAACTCGACGGCTTCGATTTCGTGAAGACTTTCTCGCGTCAAGGCTACGGCGCCATTTCCCTGCGCATGAAAGGCCGCATGTCCCGAGAGGAACTGAGGGAGGCCTGGTACCAGGCGCGCAAGAAGATCGGCGACGTCCGGCAGGAGCTGCCCGACGGCGTACGCGGCCCGTATTACAACGACGAGTACAACGACGTCTACATGTCGCTTTACGCCGTGCGCGGGGATGGCCTCACCATGGCGGAACTCCTCGAATACGCCGAGAAGATCAAGGTCGACCTGCAGGCCGTGCCGACCTTGAGCAAGGTCGACATCCTCGGCAAGCAGCCGGAAAAGGTTTTCGTCGAATTGTCGACAAAACGACTCGCGGCGCTGGGCATGACGCCCCAGGATGTGATGGACGCGCTGGCCAGGCAAAACCTGATGAGCCCCTCGGGCTCGGTGGATACCGGCTCGGACCGTGTCTTCGCCCGCGTCGACGGGGCGTTCCGCAGCGCCGCGGATGTGGCGAAGGTCAGCATCGAGGCGGGTGGCCGGCTGCTGCGGCTTTCGGACATCTCGACGGTACGCGCCGGCTATGAGGATCCCCCGAGCTACGCGATTCGGCACAACGGTCATCCGGCGCTGGTGATCGCCACGACCATGAGTCCCAATGCCAACATCCTGAAGGTCGGCCAGGCCGTCGACGCAAGGATGGCGGCCATCCAGGAGAGCCTGCCAAGCGGCATCAGCGTGGAAAAGTATGCCGACCAGCCGCGCGTGGTCGAGGAGTCGGTTTGGGAATTCGAAAAGTCCTTCCTCGAAGCCTTGGCTATCGTGCTGGGCGTATCTTTCCTGTCGCTGGGACGGCGCGCGGGCCTCGTGGTCGCGGCGTCGGTGCCGCTGGTGCTGGGGATCGTGCTGATCGTCATGTATCTGGCCGGCTGGAACCTCGACCGCATCTCGCTCGGCTCGCTCATCATCGCGCTCGGCTTGCTGGTCGATGACGCCATCATCGCGGTGGAGATGATGGTCGTAAAGATGGAGCAGGGATGGGACCGCGTCAAAGCCGCAACCTTCGCCTATACCTCGACGGCCTTTCCCATGCTGACGGGCACCATCATCACCGTGGCCGGCTTCATGCCGGTGGGGTTCGCCAAGTCGATCGCCGGGGAGTATGCGGGAGGCATCTTCTGGGTGGTCGGCGTGGCCTTGATCGCGTCCTGGTTCGTTGCGGTGGTGTTCACGCCCTATCTCGGGGTGATGCTGCTGCCGGCAAACATGGCGCACGGCAGCCATGGCGATCCCTATGATCGACCGGCGTACCGCCGCCTGCGCCGCTGGGTCGATTCATGCGTCGCGCACCGCTGGAAGGTACTCTCCGCGACGGGTGCCCTGTTCCTCCTTGCCGGTGCCGGCATGCTGCTGGTCCAGCAGCAGTTCTTTCCCACCGCCTCCCGCCCGGAGCTGATGGTCGAGCTGCGCATGAAGGAGGGCGCGTCGTTTCAATCGACGCAGGAACAAGTCCAGATCTTCGAAAAGCTGCTGGCGCAGGATCCGGACGCGAAACACTTCACGGTCTATACGGGTGCAGGGGCGCCGCGTTTTTACCTGTCGCTGGAACCGGAACTTCCCAATCCGGGCTACGCGCAGTTCGTGATCATGACCTCCGGCACCGAGGCGCGCGAGGCTTTGCGCACCCGCTTGCTCGACTACTTCGCTCGCGACGAGGCGCAGCCGCTCGTTCGCGGCCGGGTGCTGCGGCTTGAATTCGGCCCTCCGGTGGGCTTCCCGGTCCAGTTTCGGGTCATCGGCCCGGATGCCGATACCGTCAGGGGAATCGCCTACCGCGTGCGGGACATCGTGAGGCAGAGTGGGCTGGTGCGCGACACTCAGCTCAACTGGAACGAGCGCGCTCGCACCTTGCGCGTTCGTGTCGACCAGGACAAGGCCCGCCTGCTCGGCCTTTCTTCCGCCGAGGTATCCGGCGCGCTGCAAACCGTCCTCTCCGGGGCGCCCGTCACGCAAGTCAGACGCGGCGAGGAATTGATCGACGTCGTGATACGCGCCGACGCCGACGAGCGCAAGAAGCTGGGCAGTCTTCGCGACATCAATCTGTTTTCCCGGACCGGCGCGGTAGTGCCGCTGTCGCAGATCGCCACGATCGAGCCGGCCTTCGAGGAGCCTGTGCTCTGGCGCTGGAATCGGAACATGGCGATCACCGTGCGCAGCGACTTGGCCGACGGCGTGCAGGGGCCCTATGCCACCGAGCAGATCTGGCCGTCGCTAAAGCCGGTGTTGGACGACTTGCCATCGGGATACCGGATCGAAAAGGGCGGCGCGATCGAGGAAAGCGACAAGGCGAACACAGCCCTGCTCGCCATCTTCCCGGCGATGTTCCTGGTCATGCTGGTGTTGCTGATGATGCAGCTGCAAAGCTTCTCCCGGATGTTCATGGTCTTCATGACAGCGCCGCTGGGGTTGATCGGTGTGGTGCCGGCGTTGCTCACCTTCAATGCGCCGTTCGGCTTTGTCGCCTTGCTCGGGGTGATTGCCCTGGGCGGCATGATCATGCGCAACTCGGTGATCCTCGTCGACCAGATCGAGCGGGACATCGGCTCCGGCGTTCAGCCGTGGCAGGCCATCGTCGGTGCCACCGCGCGCCGCACTCGCCCCGTGGTCTTGACGGCCGCGGCCGCCATCCTGGCGATGATCCCGCTTTCGCACAGCGTCTTCTGGGGGCCGATGGCGATTTCGATCATGGGTGGCCTTGTCGTGGCGACCGTCCTGACGCTCGGCTTCGTTCCTGCCCTCTATGCGGCCTGGTTCAAGGTCGAGCGTTCCGCGTAACGAACCTGCCGCGACTAAAGGATTTGGCAAGTGCTTTCCAGCGTAAGTCGCACGTCTCTAACCCACCACAAGAAGGAGCAACCATGTCGCAATCTTCAGCCGTCGTCGTTACCGGCGTATCGTCCGGCATTGGGCGCACCACCGCGGAGCGGTTTGCAATGCGGGGATGTCGGGTCTTCGGCACCGTGCGCAGCGTCGCCAAAACCAAACCCTTGTCCGGTGTCGAGTTGATCGAAATGGATGTGCGCGACGACGAGTCCGTGAGCCCCTCTCGGTTCGGCTCCCCCTTGCCTCGATCAAAGGGGTAGCCTAGTCTGAAGTTCCGCGCTGCCGTACTTACAAAGGCAGCGGCAACCATCTGTTATTACTGAAGGATTTATGGATTTTTGGGCCTGTTATTGGATAT
>MHZX01000057.1 GCA_001828935.1 Rhodocyclales bacterium RIFCSPLOWO2_02_FULL_63_24 | reverse complement strand
AGGCTGCGGCCACGCCGCAGGATGAACTCGCCGCTGGATCGTCAGGACAACCGGAGTCGATTCACACCCAAACGCTGTATGCCCAAGTAGTTGAACGGGGCAATCTACAGCGTGCATTGAAGCAAGTGCGCCGGAACAAAGGCGCGCCGGGCATCGACGGCATGACGGTCGATGAACTCCCTGAGTACCTGTTCCACCACTGGCTGGAAATTCGCGTGCAACTGGACGCCGGCACCTATCGCCCGCAACCGGTGCTGCGTGTCGAAATCCCGAAGGGCGATGGCAAGACCCGCCCCTTGGGCATTCCCACGGTGGTGGACCGCTTCATCCAGCAAGCCATCGCGCAAGTCGTCTCGGCGCAATGGGAACCGCATTTTCACCGCCACAGCTACGGATTCCGTCCGCAACGCTCGGCCCATCAGGCCGTGCGCGAAGTGCAGGCGAACATCCGCGCAGGTTACGGCTGGGTGGTGGATATGGACCTGCAAGCCTTCTTCGACCGGGTCAATCAGGACCGGCTGATGGCGCGGCTCAATAGCCGCTGCCCGGATGCCGACCTGCTGCGCCTGGTCAATCGCTTCCTGAAGACCGGCGTCAGCGTGGACGGGCAAATCGAGCCCACCCACTTGGGCGTGCCGCAAGGCGGGCCGCTGTCGCCGGTGCTGGCCAACGTGGTGCTCGATGAACTGGATTGGGAACTCGACCGGCGCGGCCACCGCTTCGCCCGCTATGCCGACGACTGCAACATCCTCGTCAAGAGCAAACGCGCGGGCCAGCGGGTGATGGCGAGCGTGACACGCTACGTCAGCGACACACTGAGACTCACAGTGAATCCGCTGAAGATCCGTAGTGGCTTTGCTCGCGTCTTTTGCGAGCTTAGCCCACTACGCAGGGGCTTCATCAGCGCGGTGGATCGGCCCATGAACCGCAAGTTCCTGGGCTTCACGGTCAGCCGCAACGGGGCGAAGCTGAAGGTGGCCGACAAGGCTATCGAGAAGCTGAAGGACCGGGTGCGGGAACTGACCCGTCGTACCAGAGGCAACACCATTGGCAAAATCGTTGCGGAGCTGAGAGAAACCCTGCTTGGCTGGAAAGCGTACTTCGGCATCGCCGAGGTGCTGAGTCCTCTGCGCGAGATCGACAAGTGGGTATGACGCAAGTTGCGCTGCTATCTCTGGAAACAATGGGGGCCAGCCGGCTATCGGGAACTGCGCAAGCGCGGCGTAACGGTGCGCGAAGCGTGGAACACTAGCAAGTCGGCGCATGGTCCGTGGCGGCTGTCGAAGACACCGGCATTGGCGTTCGCGCTACCATTGCGCTTCTTCGAAACCATGGGACTACCCAGCCTTGCGCCACGGTAGGAATTCAATTCATCGAACCGCCGGATACGTGACCCGTACGTCCGGTGGTGCGGGAGGGAGGGGCCGCGAGGCTTCTTCCTATCCCGATTCGACCCCACCTTCACCCGGGGCGTAGGGATAGGTGGCTGTGCATACAAAAAACTTGACACGTTACCTATTTGTGCATACGATCTAAACTATGGAAGTCGACTTCGACCCGATCAAGAACGAGAAGAACATCAAAGAGCGCCACCTCTCGTTCGAGCGGGCTAAGGAGGTTGATTTCAATACTGCGCTGGTGTTCCCAGACACCCGAAAGGCATATGGCGAAACCCGTTACATCGCGCTGTGCTACTTGGATCGTAGGCTACATGTACTGTGTTTCACCGAGACCGAGACAGGCATCCGGGTAATCAGCTTTCGTAAGGCCAATGCAAGAGAGGCAATTCGATATGGCAAGCCGCAAACCCTTGATTAGCGCAGACGGTGAAGTCCGCGAACTAACCGCCGAAGATATGGCGAAATTCAAGCCGGCCGCAGAAGTGCTGCCGGCGTCGCTCAGGAAAAAGCTGGGCGTGCGTGGCCCTCAGAAAACCCCGACAAAAGAACGCATCACCATTCGGTTGTCGCGGGAAGTGGTGGAGCGCTTCCGCGAAAGTGGCGAGGGTTGGCAAACCCGCGTTGATGCCGCTTTACGCGAATGGCTTAAAAATCATTCTCCGGCGTAACCCGTCACGCCATATGCATGTTGGGTCGAACCCATCATTCCACCGGACCTGCGCAAAAAGCCGCGCAGGCCGGTTACTTCTACGTGTGGGGCTCTCCATATCGGCGTATGGCTTTTTGTATGGGCTAGTGATACTCTGCTTCCATGGCTAAGACTCGCTTTGATTGGGACCCAGACAAGGACGCGGAGAATCAGAGAAAGCACGGGGTCTCCTTCTCCCGTGCTCAATACGCCTTTGCGGACCCGCAGCGCGTGATAGCCAAGGACGAGGCGCACAGCCAAACCGAAGAACGATTCTATTGCTTCGGAGAAGTTGACGGCGGTGTGCTCACGGTGCGGTTCACGTACCGCGCTTCGGTTATTCGAATCATCGGCGCCGGTTATTGGCGCAAAGGAAAGGCGATCTATGAGCGCGAAAACGCAGCGTAGCGGAGGTTCAGAGAAGGCTAATGCCGGTGCAAGCCGGCGTTACGCCGAAACTAAAATTAAATACACCGATGAACCCCTTGGCAAAGTTCAGGTGGTTCCCGACTTCCTCCCCTCGCCGGCTGAATTGGCATTTCGTGAAGAGGGCGTGAAAGTAACTCTGGCTCTGAGCAAGAAGAGCATCGAGTTCTTCAAGTCGGAGGCTTCGAAGCATCACACTCAGTACCAGCGCATGATTCGCCGGCTTCTCGATGCTTACGTTGATGGTCAGGCCCCAACCCGGCAGTCCACACGGACGCTGCGCGATAAAGCCGCGCAGCGCCGGTGACTTCTACGTTGGGGACTTTAGGAGATCGCTATGCAGAAGTCCTGTCTTTGCTGCGAGAGAAAGCTCAAAACCGAACCACCGCGCGTCTGCCCAGAGTGCGATCACGTCTTCCAGGGCAATGGGTGGGACGGTATCGACGCACATTGGCGAGCCAAACATGAACAGGTCATGCCATATCAGGAGTTCTGGGCGGGATTGTGTCCGGCGCACGGAGGGCGAAAATGAATGAAGAACAAATCACTGCCGTAGCAAGCGTTCTTGCCCAATGGAATCCACTGGGCGAAGGCGCAAAGAACGTTGCAGACCTTGACGGCTACCGTGTCGAAGCTACCGACATAATCTTTGGGCTGAAGGTACGGGGAAATTCCGTGAAAGCTGAGAGGTTTGTGATGGATGTTCTCAATCAAGCATTTGATCTCAGCCTTACCCCTCAAAGTTGCATCGCGCCTGCACAGGCTATTTCGGCAATTCTGGGCAGAAAGGAATAGCCGGTGCCAACTGCCGCCCCCAACCTCGCTCCCTTCGGTCGCTGGACGCTGCGCGATAAAGCCGCGCAGCGCCGGTGACCTCCACGTGTGCGCCGGGCATGGCGCGTTACTTCGTCGGTGAAAGTCCGATGGCCAGGTTTGCAGAGCCGAAGGCAAGGAGAAGGGCAAGGGCGTCGCCGCGAGGCGGGGTTTATCGGGGCGCCCAATCCAAAGCTGCGGGGCGATGAACAAAAACCGGATATGAGGCGTGATGCATCCGGGACCAGCGGGCACGTGTCCGCGAAGTCCTCCATCTGCGGCAGTAGAGTACATTTTGTCCCACCAGGGGATTACCTTCGGGGCATAAATCCGGCGTCTATGCAGTGAAGGTAACGCGTCTTACCCCGGGAGATCTCTCCGGTGCTTCGGAACAGTGAAGCTGGGCGACCGGCAACCCGTACGTCCGGTGGTGTGGGAGGGGGAGGCTGTGAGGCTTTCCCCTATCCCGATTCCGCAATTGCTAAACGGAAGTTTCCATGACCATCAATTTTGACGATCCGGTAAAACAAGAAATCTGGACGACTGTTCGTGCGATGAATGACGCTTGGACCAAAGGCAATCCCGACGACCTCGCCAAGTTCTTTCACCGGGACATGGTTGCCATCACGGCTACCGACCGCAATCGCCTCGATGGCGGCGCCGCTTGCGTTGCCGGCTGGAAAGGTTTTGCCGCTGCCGCGCGCATTCATCGCTGGGCAGAAGTCGATCCGGTAATCCACGTCTACGGCAACTCGGCCGTCGTCGCTTACTACTTCGACATGTCCTTTGATATGGACGGGCGCACCATCGACATGGGAGGCCGCGACATATTTTTCTTGGTCAAGGAGGCTGACGGATGGTGGGCGGTGGCGGATCAGTTTTCCCCATACCCGGCGTAGTTTCAACGTCGCCGTGCAACGACTTTCGGGATCTATGATGACTATCCATTTGCGTTTTGGATCGATGTCGTTTCGCGGAATCGAGTGTTTGGTCCTTAGCTGATCCGATCACCTTCTTTTTGGCCACCACCTATGTCTAAGCCGTCCCGTTTCCGGCATTGGAGAGCGAGTCATCCGGTCGGAACGACTGCTTCGCGCGCTGCGCATCGCTCGCCGGCAAAAGGAGTCCTCGTCTGGATCGCGCAATATCTGTTGGCGCCGGCCATTGTCGGCCTGATCGCGTTTGCCTCCGGCTACCAGCTCGAAGAGAGCAAACGCTTCTCCGCGTCCCAGCAGTTCCTCTACGAACAGAAAATGCGGGTATGGACTTCCTCGGCGAAGCACTTCTCCGCCTACATCGCGAACTGGAATCGTTTGCGCGGTATCGCCGGCTTGGAAGCGAAGACCGGTTCCCTCACCAGGGACGAGAAGACGCGGAAGAACCAGTACGTCAGGGACCGCGACATCGCCTGGGAGGGGCTGGAAAGCACGCTCTGGGAGGCGTCCCTGCTGTTCGGGCCGTCGGCGCGGCAGGCCATCGACGAGTACTTCGCGTTCGAGGCCACCCAAGGCAATCTGCGACTGAGCGAACTGGCGCCCGCCGCGACCTGGCAAATGCATAGGGATCGGATCATGTCGCAACTTCGACTGGAGGCCACACCGAGATGAAGACATTGAAGAGCGTCAGCGCTGTTTTTCTCCTGGCGTTTGCCGCGGTGGACAGCGGCTTTTGCAAGGCGCCGGATGCAAAGCCTTCCGCCATCCTGGAGCCCGATTGCCCCGGCCCCGGATGCCCACGGGGAAAGACCGGCGACTGGCAAGGGGGCAAGGCTGTATTCGAGTCCCCCGCCTCGACGCCCGGCGGAAATGGGGCGGCGCCGGCCGGCCAAGCTGCCAAGTCCGGGAAAAAGAAATCCTCTGCGAAGAAGCCGGCAGCGAATCCGGCGAAAGACAACTGAGCGGTCCGCGCGGGCCATCTCGGCGGCGGCTGCGCCGTGTCGCCAGCGCCGACTTTCATCGGCGGTGCCGCGCATTCCCCATGTTGCCGCGCCGACCGGATGCGTCTGCGTCTTCGGCGTTCGGGGAATTGTTGACTAGAATGGGACAAACAAGGGCGAGGAGGGGCGCGATGAAATTCAAGATCGAAAAGCAGGACAAGGACGTCATCGTCCGTTTCGAACATCTGGGCGGGCAGGTGCAGGAGGTGATCGAGGCCATCGGCCGCTGTCGGCAAAGCGCCTGGGCCTGTACCTCGGGCGAGTGCATGAAGATCGCCAGCATGGATACTTCGGCCGACGGCGATGTGTTGTCGGTGAGGCTGCGGCCGCGCTCGGATGCCGAGTTCAGCGTCGCCAGCCTCGACGAGTGCCTGCAGTATCAGTTGCCGAAGGAAATCAACAAGTAGGGCGGTCAGCCGGACCGCGGCGCCGATGGATCTGGCTCGCTCCGCTTGCGCGGGACTGTTGCTCGCGGCCGCGCTCGCCGCGATGCCGAAGCAGGCCCAGGGCGATCCCAACCGGGCGCTGACCAACACGGTGCTGACCGCGGCCCTCAAGGACTACGGCATTGCCGGCCTGGTGACCCACAAGCCGGAGGCGAAGGCCTTCAAGTACGGCATCGTGCTGTTTCCCGGTTACCCGTCGATCATGAAGCTGCGCGAGGAAGGCGGACAGCCGCGCTTCGAGCTGGGCGGCAACTTCCTGATCCGTGCGCGGCGGCACTGGCTGGACGAGGAGACACTGGTCATTTCAGTCGATGCACCGTCCGATCAATGGACCAGCTTCAGCCAGCAGTTTCGCCAGGATGCGCGCTACGGCGCGGACGTCGCGGCGCTGCTGGCAGAGGCTGCGCGCCGCTATGGCATCAGCGACTCGACGCTGGTCGGCACCAGCGAAGGCACGGTCAGCGCCTTGCCTGCGGCGCGCATGAATCCGGGAGTGGCGCGGCGGCTGATACTGTCGTCTTCAGTGTTTCTCAGCAGCGGCAACGGCCCCGGCCTGTCCGGCGTGGATTGGGATGGCGTGCAGGCGCGCCTGCTGTGGGTGCATCACGAGGATGACGGCTGTCGCTTCACGCCTTACCGTTCCGCCAAGCAGTTTGCGGAAACGCCCCGCAGCCCGCTGCTGACGGTACGCGGCGGCGGTCCGGCGCGCAGTTCGTCGTGCGAAGCCTATGCCGAACACGGTTTTGTCGGCATCGAGCGCGAAACCGTGCTGGCGATGCGATCCTGGGTGAGAACCGGGGTAGGTGCCGGCCGACGTGGGGCCGCGCTAGAGGCAGCCGAGCCTGCGGTTGCGGGCCTAGAGCCGCCAGGCCAGCAGTTCGTCCGCGGCGCGCAGGCGGGTGGATAGAACCTTGGTGATGTTGCGATAGACCTTGAGGCCGATGTCGGGCCGCGAATTGATGATCTGGTCGTTGATGCGCACCAGCACGCAATCGGAATCGGCGACCACGCTGGCGCTGCGCGCCTCGTTGTCGGCCAGTGCCATTTCGCCGAAGCTGTCGGCCGGGGCGAGGCGGGCGAGTTCGACCTCGCCCTCGCGGCCCGATTTCATGACGCGCGCCTCGCCGCTGAGGATGATGTACATGTGGGTGCCGACGTTGCCTTCCTTGACGATGTAGGCGCCTGGAACGAAGGTGCATTTTTCCGAGCTGCCGAGCAGGTCGCTGATTTCCGCCGGCGTGAGTCCTTGAAATGCCCTGACGTGCTCGGCAAGCCTGAACAGCAGGCGCTGCAGGTCGCTGAAGGTAAATTGTTCGCGTATCCAGCTCATGGTGGGATCATACCTGAAGCGCGGCGAGCAGGTCCTGTTCCAGCCTGACCAGCGTGGCGGTTTGCGCCAGTTCCTTGCCGCTGATGAGAAACACGTCCTCGACGCGTTCGCCGAGGGTGGCGATCTTCGCCGTGTGCAGCGTGATGCCGTGGCGGCCGAGGACGCGGGCGATGGCATACAGCAGCCCCGGCCGGTCGGCGGCGTTGATCGCCATCAGGTACTGGTTGCCGCGTTCGTCGGCGCGGATATCCACTTCGGGAGTGACCGGGAAGTGGCGCACCTGGCGCGACAGGCGGCCACTGACGGCGGCCGGCAGCGGCGGTTGCTGTTCGAGCTGCTCGCCGATGTCGTGTTCGATCAGGGCCGTCATGTCGCGGTAGGCCTGGTCCCCGTTGAAAGCGAAAACCACGAAGCTGTCCAGCGCATAGCCATGACGCGTGGTGTGGATCTTGGCGTCGACGATGCTGTAGCCGAGGCGGGCAAAGTAGCCGCAGAGGCGGGCAAACAGGAAGGCTTGGTCCGGCACATAGACCATCACCTGCAGGCCGTCGCCCATCGGATTGAGGCGCGCGCGCACCACCGGCTTCGCGCCGGCCGGCCGGTAGTAAAGCGTGCGCGTATGCCAGGCGATTTCCTCGGCGGTGTGCCGTATGAAGTAGCCGGTATCGAGCTGGCTCCACAGATCGAGTTCGACGTCGGGGCGCAGTCCGTGGTAGCGCAGGATGCCGCGCGCCTCTTCCTGCCGCTCCGAGACGCCGGTGAGCTGGAGCGCGGCAGTGCCGCTGAGGACTCCGGCCGTCATGCGGAACAGGTCTTCCAGCAGTTTGCCTTTCCAGGCGTTCCATACCTTCGGGCTGGTGCCGCGAATGTCGGCCACGGTGAGCAGGTAGAGCGCGGTGAGCCGGCGCAGATCGCCCACCCTGCGGGCGAAGGCGAGAATGACTTCGGGATCGGCGAGGTCCTGCTTTTGCGCCACCTGCGACATCGACAGGTGCTGCTCGACGAGGAAGCCGACCAGGTCGGCGTCGTTGCCGGTGATGCCGTGGTCGCGACAGAAGCGTGCGGCGTCCTGCTTGCCGAGCTGCGAGTGGTCGCCGCCGCGCCCCTTGGCGATGTCGTGGAACAGGGCGGCGACGTAGAGTAGCCAGCGATTCTCGAAGCCGGCCATCAGCCGCGAGCAGAACGGGTATTCGTGGGCGAATTCGGGCATGGCGAAGCGCCGCAGGTTGCGCATCACCTGCAGGATGTGCTGGTCCACGGTGTAGACATGGAACAGGTCGTGCTGCATCTGGCCGACGATGCGCCCGAAGGCCGGCAGGTAGCGGCCCAGGATGTCGTACTGGTTCATGCGCCGCAGCGGGTGGATCAGGTGCTGCTGCTGGAACAGCTTGAGAAACAGCGCGCGGTTTTCCGGATCGCGGCGAAATCCGGCGTCGATGCAGCCCTGCGCGCGCCACAGGGCACGCAGGGTGCGCGGCGTCAGGCCCTTGATCTCCGAACGCTGCATTTGCAGCAGGAAGCATTCGAGTATGGCGCGCGGATAGCGCTGGAAGACGTCTTCCTCGCGCACGTCGAGCTGCTCGCGGATCATCTGGAAATGCTCGTCGATGACGATCGGCGGGCCTTGCCGCGCAGGCTGCAGGCGGTCGGCGAGGATTTGCAGCACCAGCGCGTTGAGCTGGGTGACCAGCTTGGCATTCTGGTAGTAGCGTTGCATCAGCACTTCGGACGCGCGCTTGGTCTCGGTCGGGCCGATACCCATGGCGCTGGCGAGATTCTCCTGGTGGTCGAACAGCAAGCGGTCTTCGCGGCGGCCCACCAGCAGATGCAGTTCGATGCGCAAGTCGCACAGCAGCCGGTCGGCGCGCACGAACTGGCGTACCTCGGCGACGGTGATCAGTCCGGCTTGCGCCAGCGCATTCCAGTCGTCGCCGATGCCGGCGGCGCGTGCCACCCATTGGATCACCTGCAGATCGCGGCGGCCACCGGGGCTTTCCTTGCAGTTGGGTTCCAGGCTGTAGGGCGTGTCGTTGAACTTGGCGTAACGCTCGGCCTGCTCCAGGTGCTTGGCGGTGAAGAAAGCGGCGGGCTCCAGGGAAGCGTTGTAGCTCTGCTCGAAATCATCGTAAAGGGTCCGCGCGCCGGCCAGGTAGCGCGCCTCGAGCAGCGCGGTCTTGACCGTGATGTCGCGTTCGGCTTCGTCGAGGCACTGGTTGACGCTGCGCACGCTGTGGCCGATGTCGAGGCCGATGTCCCACAGCAGACCGATCAGTTGTTCCAGGCGCGAGGTGGTGCAGGATTCGGCGGCGCCGTGGCTGTCGTCGGGCAGCAGGATCAGCAGGTCGACGTCGGAACCGGGGTAGAGTTCGCCGCGCCCGTAGCCGCCGACCGCGGCGAGCGCGCAGTCCGTGGGCATGGCGAGCGCGGCCCAGACGGTTTGCAGGACGTTGTCGACCAGTGCGGCGCGGCCTGCGAGCAGGGCGGCCCCATTTTTTTTCTGCCGCCAGGCGGCGGTCAGCGTCTGCTGTCCGCTGCTCAGATGCTGGCGCGTCCGGGTGGCCAGTTCGCGCAGTTCGCTGGCCGCCAGCGCGGGCGACTGGGGCGCCGCCGGCATCGTCAGGGATTGATTCGGATGTGGGGGGGGCATGGCGGCGTACCGGCGGAGAGCGTCATCACTTCGACGCCGGTTTCGGTGACGCAAACGGTGTGCTCCCACTGGGCGGAAAGACTGCGATCCTTGGTGACGATGGTCCAGCCATCGGGTAGTTCCGAAATCGCCGCCTTGCCGGCGTTGATCATCGGTTCGATGGTGAACACCATGCCGGGAACCAGCAGGGGGCCGTCTGTCGCGCGCCCGTAATGCAGTACCTGCGGTTCTTCGTGGAAATTGCGCCCGATGCCGTGGCCGCAGAACTCGCGCACCACCGAAAATCCGGCACCTTCGGCGTGTTTCTGGATTGCCGCGCCGACCGCGCCCAGATGCACTCCCGGCTTCACCTGGGCGATGCCCACCCACATGCATTCGTGGGTCATCGACACCAGTCGCCTGGCGAGAATCGAGGTTTCGCCGACGCAAAAGCTGCGGCTGGTGTCGCCGTGCCAGCCGTCCTTGATGGTGGTGATGTCGAGATTGACGATGTCGCCTTTTTTCAGCGCACGGTCGTTGGGTACGCCATGGCAGACCTGATGATTGACCGAGGCACAAATCGACTTGGGGTAGGGCGCATAGCCGGGGGGCGCATAGTGGAGCGGCGCCGGAATGCAGCCCTGGATGTTGACCATGTAGTCGTGGCAGAGCCGATCCAGCTCGGCGGTGGTGACGCCCGGCTTGACGAAGGGTTCGATGTAGTCGAGCACCTCGGCGGCCAGGCGGCAGGCGGGCCGCATCTCGGCGATGTCCTGCGCGGTTTTGATGGAAATGGCCATGAATGCTTGATGGGATTGGGAAAAAGCATTTTACCCGCAGGCCGCCTGCGGCGGGCGACAGAAGCGAAAGTCGGGCGCAGGTTGCAGGTTGCTGGACAGCGTCATGCGACCACGGCGGTGGCCTCGTGCCGGTGCGGTTTCGATCGGCGTGTGCGGGTTTCGATGCCTGCGTCCCGCCAAGAAAGCGCCGCGCGCGGCTTGTGTCGGACGGCATTGGCCGGCTATAATCGCGGGCTTGTCCGGGATGGTCCCGGGCAAAATCCACACGCCCGGCGCCGATAGGGTGGCTTCCCGCACGAATAAGGCGGAAAGCAGCACGGCCAGGCGGAGGTTTAACCCATATCGGAGATAGTCCATGAGCACAACCATGCGCCAGATGCTGGAGGCCGGAGTTCATTTCGGCCACCAGACCCGTTTCTGGAACCCCAAGATGGCCCCGTACATCTTCGGCCATCGCAACAAGATCCACATCATCAACCTCGAAAAGACCCTGACCAAGTATCAGGAAGCAGTCGCTTTCGTGAAAAAGATGGCGGCCAAGAAGGGCACCGTCCTGTTCGTCAGCACCAAGCGCCAGGCGCGCGAAATCATCGCCGAGGAGGCCCAGCGTTGCGGCATGCCTTACGTCGATGACCGCTGGCTGGGTGGCATGATGACCAACTTCAAGACGCTGAAGCTGTCCGTCAAGCGCTTGAAGGACCTGGAGCAGGCGGTGACCGACGGCAGCTTCGAGAAGCTGTCGAAGAAGGAAGCCCTGACCCTGCAGCGCGAAATGGACAAGCTGCAAAAGTCCATCGGCGGCATCAAGGACCTCGGCGGCCTGCCCGATGCGATTTTCATCATCGACGTCGGCTACCACAAGATCGCCGTCACCGAAGCCGGCAAGCTGGGCATTCCGGTGATCGGCGTGGTCGATACCAATCATTCCCCGGAAGGCGTCAGCTATGTCATCCCGGGCAACGACGACTCGTCGGGCGCGATCCGGCTCTATGCCCGTGGCATCGCTGATGCCATCCTCGAAGGCAAGAACCAGTCGATCAACGAGGTGGTGCAGCAGCTGGCCGGCGACGACGAGTTCGTCGAAGTTTCGGACGCGGCGGAGTAAAGACGCGAACCACAGAGGCACAGAGACACAGAGAAATTCATAGGGCTGTGTTGGTCTCTGTGCCTCTGTGTCTCTGTGGTGAAAGTATCTGATTTTGGAGTAGAGCAATGGCGGAAATTACCGCAAGCATGGTCAAGGAACTGCGCGAGAAGACCGACGCGCCGATGATGGAATGCAAGAAGGCGCTGACGGAAGCCGCCGGCGACACGGCGAAGGCCGAGGAAATCCTGCGCGTCAAGCTGGGCAACAAGGCCAGCAAGGCCGCGACCCGCGTTGCCGCGGAGGGCGTGGTGGCAATCCACATCGCCGCGGACGGCAAGCTGGGCAGCATTTTTGAGATCAACAGCGAAACCGATTTCGTCGCCAAGAACGACGAATTCCTCAAGCTCGCCGCCGACTGCGCGCGGCTGGTGGCGGAAAAGAACCCGGCCGACGTTGCTGCGCTGTCGGCGCTGCCGATGGGCGACGGCACGGTCGAATCCACCCGCACCGCGTTGGTGGGCAAGATCGGCGAGAACATGAGCATTCGCCGTTTCGTCCGCGTCTCGGCATCGGGCAAGCTGGCTTCCTACATTCACGGCGGGTCGAAGATTGGCGTGCTGGTCGATGTCGTCGGCGGCGACGAACAACTGGCCAAGGACTTGGCGATGCATATTGCCGCGTCGAAGCCGAAGTCGCTGGATGCATCGGGCGTGCCGGCTGAACTGCTGGATACCGAGCGTCGCATCGCCATCGAAAAGGCGCGCGAGGCCGGCAAGCCGGAAGCCATGCTGGAGAAGATCGCCGAGGGCACGGTGCAGAAGTACCTGAAGGACGTGACGCTGCTGGGCCAGGTCTTCGTCAAGGCCGAGGACGGCAAGCAGACCATCGAGCAACTGCTGAAGGCCAAGGGCGCGTCGGTGGCCAGTTTCGCGCTGTTCATCGTCGGCGAAGGCATCGAGAAGAAGGTCAACGACTTCGCCGCCGAGGTGGCTGCGCAAGCGGCCGCTGCCGCCGGCAACAAGTAAGCAACGATGCGCGTACACGCCGGACCGTCCCAAGTGGGCGCCAGCCAAAACCTCGGAGCCGCGCTGCGGCGAACCTCCGTCACCCCCTCCCAGGGGGAGTGGGTTGGGGGGAGGGCTGTTCGATGACCGCGCCGAAATTTCGCCGCATCCTGCTCAAGCTGTCCGGCGAAGCGCTGATGGGGGATGATGCCTACGGCATCAACCCGGCGGTGCTCGGCGGCGTCGTGGCGGAAATCAAGGCAATCACCGATCTCGGCGTCGAGCTCGGCGTGGTCATCGGCGGCGGCAACATCTTTCGCGGCATCGGCGGTACCGCCACCGGCATGGACCGCGCCACGGCCGATTACATGGGCATGCTGGCGACGGTGATGAATGCCATGGCGCTGTCGGATGCGATGCGCCAGGCGGGAATCAACGCCCGCGTGCAGTCGGCGCTGAACATCGAGCAGGTGGTCGAGCCCTACATTCGCGGCAAGGCGATCCGCTATCTCGAAGAGGGCAAGGTGGTGATTTTCGGTGCCGGCACCGGCAACCCGTTCTTCACCACCGATACCGCCGCGGCGCTGCGCGGTTCGGAAATCGGCGCCGAGATGGTGCTCAAGGCGACCAAGGTCGACGGCATCTACACCGCCGACCCGAAGAAGGACCCGGCGGCCACCCGCTTTGCGCGCATCAGTTTCGACGAGGCGATCGGCCGCAACCTGGCTGTGATGGATGCCACGGCGTTTGCGCTGTGCCGCGACCAGAAGCTGCCGATCAACGTGTTCTCGATCTTCAAGACCGGCGCCCTGAGGCGGGTGGTGATGGGAGAGGACGAGGGCACACTGGTTCACGTTTAGGAGGGTGCATGATTCCCGAACTGAAGAAGAGTTCCGAACAGAAGATGCAGAAGAGCCTGGAGGCGCTGAAGGCCGATCTGGGCAAGGTGCGCACCGGTCGGGCGCATACCGGCATCCTCGATCACGTGATGGTCGAGTACTACGGTTCGCCGGTGGCCATCACCCAGGTCGCCAACGTAACCCTGATCGACGCCCGTACCATCGGCGTGCAGCCCTGGGAAAAGCCGATGGTGGCCAAGGTGGAAAAGGCGATTCGCGATTCCGACCTGGGGCTCAATCCATCCTCGCAGGGCGAACTGATACGGGTGCCGATGCCGGCTCTCACCGAGGAGCGTCGGCGCGACCTGATCAAGGTGATCAAGCATGAAGGCGAGAACGCCAAGGTGGCGATCCGCAATCTGCGCCGCGACGCGATTTCGCACTTGAAGGACGCGCTGAAGAAAAAAGAAGTTTCCGAAGACGACGAGCGCCGCGCCCAGGACGACATCCAGAAACTCACCGACCGCTATGTCGCGGAAGTCGATCGCGCGCTGGCGGACAAGGAAAAGGACTTGATGGCGATCTGAGTTTCGATCGCATACGAATCAAACCGTGTTGCCGGACCTGGTTTCGAACGCAGGTTGCAACAGGGATAACCTGGCGATGGCCGAGAGGATGTGATGGCAGGGAAATTCACCAGCTCGACACAGGCAATTCCCGATGTGGGCAAGGTTCCGCGCCATATCGCCATCATCATGGATGGCAATGGGCGCTGGGCCAAGAAGCGCCTCATGCCGCGCGTCGCCGGCCACAAGCGCGGTGTCGAGACCGTGCGGGCGATGGTCAAGGCTTGCATTGCCCGCGGGGTGGAATACCTGACCCTGTTCGCCTTTTCTTCGGAAAACTGGCGACGTCCCGTGGAGGAAGTTTCCTTCCTCATGAACCTGTTTGTCAGTGCTCTGCAGGGCGAGATCGGCAAACTGCACGCCAACGGCGTGCGGCTCAAGGTGGTGGGCGATCTGTCTGCCTTCGAGCCGCGCCTGGTGGCGCTGATCCGCGAAGGCGAGGCGAAGACCGCCAACAACTTCCGCCTGACGCTGACCATCGCCGCCAACTATGGCGGCCGCTGGGATATCCTGCAGGCCGTGAATCAGCTGGCGCTGGCGCACCCGGAAAAGGTCGGATGCTTTGGCGAGGCGGACCTCGCTCCCCATCTGATGATGGCCTATGCGCCCGAACCGGATCTTTTCATCCGCACCGGCGGCGAGCAGCGCATCAGCAATTTCCTGCTCTGGCAGTTGGCCTACAGCGAGCTGCATTTCACCGACACGCTCTGGCCGGACTTCGACGAGACGGCGCTGGATGCCGCGATAGCTTCGTATCGCCGCCGCGAACGCCGTTTCGGGCGAACCAGCGAGCAGTTGGTCGAGCCCCCGCTTGCCGTGCCGCCGGCGCCGACTTCCGGGGCGCCCGTCACCAATAGCGATGCTTAAGACGCGGGTCATCACCGCCCTGCTGCTGGTTGCCGGCCTCGCGCTGATCCTGTTTGCACTGCCGCCCATCGCGGCGCTAGTTGCGTTTGCCGCTATCGCCGCGCTCGCCGCATGGGAGTGGGGCGGCTTGATGAAACAGGATCAGCCGGCACGGGTGATGTATGCTTTTGTCCTGCTGCTGTTCTGCTGGCAGCTGACGGTTGCGGCGCCGGAACTGATTCCCTTGCTGCTGGGCCTGTCGGCGGCGTTCTGGATTCTGGTTGTGCCCCTGTGGTTCCGCTACAAGTGGACCCTGACCGGCAACGACTTTTTCGCTTACTCGCTGGGCGCCTTGGTGATTTTGCCGACCTGGGCCGCGATGGTGGCATTGCACGCGGTGAGCACCTGGCTGATGCTAGCGGTCATGGCGCTGGTCTGGGTCGCCGACATTTCTGCCTATTTCGCGGGCCGGGCCTTTGGCCGGCACAAACTTGCGCCGACCATCAGCCCGGGCAAGACCTGGGAGGGCGTGGCGGGAGCGGTGATCGGCGTACTGATCTACGGCGGCATCGTGCTGTCATTCTCGCCGCTGACCGGAAAGATTCCCTTGGGGCTTCCGCTGCTCGGCCTGTTGCTGATCCTGTTGACCGCGGTGAGCGTCATGGGCGACCTGTTCGAGTCGCTGCTGAAGCGCCAGACCGGTATCAAGGACAGCAGCAATCTTCTGCCAGGCCATGGTGGCGTACTCGATCGCATCGACGCGTTGACTTCGACCCTGCCGCTGGCGGCCCTGATCCTCTACTTCGTCCGCAAATGAAATTAACCATTCTTGGTGCCACCGGTTCGATAGGCGTCAGCACGCTGGACGTGGTGGCGCGCCATCCCGACCGCTTCGAGGTGGTGGCCCTGACCGGGCATAGCCAGGTGGATGTGCTTGCCGCCCAGTGCCGCCAGTTTCGTCCTGCCTATGCGGTGGTGGGGCGCGCCGCCGATGCGCAGAAGCTGGCGCAGCTGCTCGCCGACGCGGCCTTGAAAACCGAGGTGTTGTACGGCCCCGACGCGCTGGCGCAGGTGGCGAGCCTGCCAGAGGTCGACGCGGTGATGGCCGCCATCGTCGGTGCCGCCGGCTTGCCGCCGACGCTGGCCGCGGCGCGTGCCGGCAAGCGCGTGCTGCTGGCCAACAAGGAGGCGCTGGTGATGGCCGGTGCCGTATTCATGGCCGAAGTGAGGCGGGCCGGCGCCTTGCTGCTGCCGATCGACAGCGAACACAACGCGATCTTCCAGTCCATGCCGCACAACTACGCCGGCGACATGGCGCGCGGCGGGGTCAGGAGGATTTTGCTGACCGCCTCGGGCGGGCCGTTTCGTACCACGCCGCTCGAGGTGCTGACCGCGGTCACGCCCGAGCAAGCGGTAGCGCATCCCAACTGGTCGATGGGCCGGAAGATCTCGGTCGATTCGGCGACCATGATGAACAAGGGCCTGGAGGTGATCGAGGCGCATTGGCTGTTCAATGCCCCGGTCGACAGGATCGATGTGGTGATTCACCCGCAGAGCGTGATTCACTCGCTGGTCGCCTATGAGGACGGTTCGGTACTCGCCCAGCTTGGCAATCCGGACATGCGCACGCCGATCGCCCACGCCCTGGCCTGGCCGGAGCGAATCGACTCGGGGGTGGCGGCGCTCGACCTGTTCGCCGTGGCCCAGCTCAACTTCGAGCGGCCCGACCTGGTGCGCTTTCCGTGCCTCGATCTGGCCTATCGCGCGCTGCGAGCGGAAGGCAATGCCGCTGCGGTGCTGAATGCCGCCAATGAGGTCGCGGTGGCGGCATTTCTCGACTGTCGCCTGCCTTTCCTCGGCATCGCCGACCTGATCGCCGCAACGCTCGATGCCGTGCCTCAGGCGGACCTGCCCGACCTGGCGGCGGTGCTGGAGGCCGACCGACAGGCGCGCGCGGCGGCCAACGCCATTCTGACGCGCCGTTCCAACCGGAAATCGCCGTGATAGCCGCATGACGCCTGAAAACCTGGTCTGGTACGCCGGCGCATTCCTTTTGGCGCTGGCGGTGCTGGTGGTGGTGCATGAAATGGGCCACTACCTTGCGGCGCGCGCCTGCAATGTCAAGGTGCTGCGCTTCGCTTTCGGTTTCGGCAAAGTGATCTGGATGCGGCGCCACGGGCGCGACGGCACGGAGTGGGCGGTGTCCGCCTTTCCGCTGGGCGGCTACGTCAAGATGCTGGACGAACGCGAGGGCGAGGTTGCGGCCGAGGAATTGCCGCGGGCGTTCAATCGTCAATCGGTCGGTCGGCGGGCGTTTATCGTGGTCGCCGGGCCGGCGGCGAATTTTCTCCTGGCGATCGTGCTGTACTGGTTCCTTTTCATCTCCGGCGTGACCGAACTCAAGCCCCGTCTCGGACTGCCGCCCGTCGGCACGCCGGCGGCGATGGCGGGCATGGTCGAGGGCGGCACGGTGCGCGCGGTGAATGGTCGCGCCATCCAGACTTGGCAGCAGTTGCGCTGGGAAGTCATGCGGCGTGCATTGGACAAGGAAGCGGTGCAGTTGGAAGTGACCAGTCCGCAACGGGAGACCGGGATCTACCGTATCGACAGCGACCGCTTCGATCTGGAGGAGCTCGAAAAGGATCCATTGCGGGCACTGGGGCTGGTGCTGTACCGGCCGCGCCTGCCGGCCGTGGTCGGCCGTGTGTTGCCCGGCTCGGCGGCGGCCGGAGCCGGGTTTCGCGCCGATGACCGGGTGCTGTCCATCGACGGCAAGGCGATTGTGCTCTGGTCGGAATTGGCCGCGACAGCGGGCGCCGCGCCGGGCCGTCGTCTGAATTTCGTCATCGAACGCGATGGCCGGCAGATCGAGTTGGCCGCCAGTCCGCGGCTGGCGGAGGAGGGCGGACACAAGCTGGGACGGCTGGGACTGATGGCCAAGGAGGGCAAGGGCGAGGAATTCGAGATGACCACCGTGGTCAGTTACGGTCCGTTCGAGTCCGTCAGCCGGGCGCTGACGCAGACATGGGATACCTCGATCCTCAGCCTGCGCATGATGGGCCGCATGCTCACCGGCGAATTGTCATGGAAGAACCTCTCCGGGCCGGTAACCATTGCCGATTACGCGGGGCAGTCGGCGCGTCTGGGACCGAGCTACTACCTGCGTTTTCTCGCCCTGATCAGCATCAGCCTCGGCGTGCTCAATCTGCTGCCGGTGCCTGTTCTGGACGGGGGGCATTTGATGTATTATCTCGTCGAGTTTCTCAAGGGGGGGCCGGTATCAGAACGGGCTCTGGAAATCGGCCAACAGATCGGTTTTGCCTTGCTGGCGCTGCTGATGGCTTTTGCCTTCTACAACGATATCAACCGTCTCGTCTCCGGCTAATTTTCGTCCAATCACATGAATAAGAAACTGCTTGCCGGCCTGATCTCCGCGCTACTGGCTCATTCCGCTGCAGCTTTTGACGCTTTCCAGATCAAGGATATCCGGGTCGAGGGCATCCAGCGCACTGAGGCCGGCACGGTGTTCTCCTACCTTCCCGTCAAGGTGGGCGACACGATGACAGACGAGAAGGCGGCTGCGGCAATCAAGGCGCTGTTCGCCACCGGCTTCTTCAAGGACGTCCGGCTCGAGATCGACGGCCAGGTGCTGGTTGTGGTGCTGGAAGAGCGTCCGGCCATTGCCTCGCTTGAATTTTCCGGCCTCAAGGCGTTCAAGCCGGAAGACCTGAAGAAGTCGCTGCGCGAAGTAGGTCTTGCCGAGTCACGCATTTTCGACCGTGCCATGGTCGAGCGTGCCGAGCAGGAGCTCAAGCGCCAGTATCTGGCGCAGGGACATTATGCGGTTCAGGTGACGACCACCATCACGCCGCTGGAGCGCAATCGCGTCGGCGTGAATTTCGCGGTCGTCGAAGGCGACATCGCCAAGATCAGGCAGATCAACATCATCGGCGCCGGCGCCATGAAAGAGTCCGACCTGCTCGATCTGCTGGTATTGCGCACGCCGGGCTGGCTGACCTGGTACACCAAGAACGATCAGTATTCCAAGCAGAAGCTTTCGGGCGACCTTGAAACCTTGCGTTCGTATTACCTCGACCGCGGCTATCTCGAATTCAATATTGAGTCGACCCAGGTATCGATTTCGCCGGACAAGCAGGACATCTACATCACGATCAATATCACCGAGGGCGAGAAGTACTCCGTCTCCTCGGTCAAGCTGGCAGGCCAGCTGCTGTTGCCGGAAGCGGAATTGACCAAGCTGGTGCAGGTCAAGCCCGGCGAGGTGTTCTCGCGCGAGAGGATGACCGAGACCACCAAGGCGATCAGCGAGCGTTTGGGCAACGAAGGTTATGCCTTTGCCAACGTCAATGCGGCGCCGGAACTGGACAAGGAAAAGCGCCAGGTCGCATTCACCGTGTTCATCGATCCGGGACGTCGCGTCTATGTGCGCCGCATCAACGTGACGGGCAACACGCGCACGCGCGACGAAGTGGTGCGCCGCGAAATGCGCCAAGCCGAGTCCGGCTGGTACGACGGCGACAAGATCAACAAGTCGCGCACGCGGGTCGATCGGCTGGGCTATTTCGACGAGGTGACGGTGGAAACGCCGCCGGTCGCCGGAACCACGGACCAGGTCGACATGGAGGTCAAGGTCAAGGAAAAACCGACCGGCAACATTCTGCTCGGAGCGGGTTTCTCCAGCGCCGAGAAGTTCACCGTTTCCGGTTCCGTGCAGCAGCAGAACCTGTTCGGCAGCGGCAAGCACGTCGGCGTCCAGATCAGCACCAGCAAGTCGAACAAGGTCTATTCCCTGTCCCACACCGATCCCTATTTCACGGTCGATGGCGTCAGCCAGGGATTCGACATCTACACCCGTAATACCGACACCAGCACCTTGGAGGTAGGCAGCTTCGGCTCGGATGCCATGGGCGGCGGCGTCAGGTGGGGTATTCCGATCGGCGAAGACGATTACCTCAATCTCGGTCTTTCCGTCGATCGCACCACGCTCAAGGTCGATACCAACAGTCCGATCCGCTACCAGGACTATGTCACGCGCTTCGGCGCCAAGAGCAATACTTTGCTGACCACCTTCGGCTGGCAGAAGGATGGCCGCGACAGCCTGCTGGTGACGACCAAGGGGGTTTATCGCCGTGCCGTTCTCGAATTGTCGCTGCCCGGCAGCACCGCGACCTACGCCCGTGCCACCTACCAGCATCAGCATTTCTTCCCGCTCGATCGCAAGTTGACCCTGGCGCTGAATGGCGAGGTGGGCCTGGCCAAGTCCTACGGCAACAAGGAACTGCCTTTCTTCAAGAATTTCTACGCCGGCGGTATCGGCTCGGTGCGCGGCTTCGACTCCAATTCCCTGGGGCCGCGCGACACCGCTACCAGCGAAGCGGTCGGCGGCAACAAGCGCCTGATCGGCAACGTCGAGCTGCTGTTCCCCGTGCCCGGCATGGGGCGCGACAATTCGATGCGCCTTTCCGGCTTTTTCGATGCCGGCAACGTCTGGGGCTACGACAACAAGTTCAGCCTGGGCAGCCTGAGATACAGCGGCGGCATTGCGCTGTCGTGGAATTCGCCGATGGGGCCGCTGAAGTTCTCCTACGCCAATCCGTTCAACAAGAAGACCGAGGACAAGGTACAGCGTCTGCAGTTCCAGATGGGTTCGGTCTTTTGATCCACTTGTTATAGTGAGAGAGTTATGCTGAAGAAATATGTTTTGACCGCTCTTGCCTTGTTGTCGTTTTCCGCCGGTGCGCTTGCCGACAGCAAGATCGGCTTCGTCAATAGCCAGAAGATACTGAATGACGCTCCCCAGGCGGCACGCGCCAAGAAGAAGATCGAAAAGGATTTCGAGAAGCGCGACCAGGATCTGCAGCGCATTGCCAAGCAGCTGCAAGGGCTGCAGGAGAATCTCGACAAGAACGCGGTGACCATGGCCGAGAGCGAGCGGCGTGCCAAGGAGCGCGAGTTCGGCGAACTCAACCGCGATTTCCAGCGCAAGCAGCGCGAGTTTCGCGAAGATCTGAGCCAGCGCCAGAACGAGGAGATGGCGGCGATTTTCGAGCGCGTGAACAAGATCATCAAGCAGATCGCCGAAGCCGAGAAGTACGATATCATTTTCCAGGAGGCGGTCTACGCCAACCCGCGCATCGACATCACCGACAAGGTGATCAAGGCGCTGGGCGACGGCACCAAGTAAGCCGCACCCGCCGTGGAGCTGCGGCTCGACGAGATTGTCGCCCGCTTTGGTGGAGAAATAGTCGGCGCCGGCGATACGGCGATTGCGCGCATCGGCACGCTGGAGAACGCTGGCCCCGGCGACCTGGCTTTTCTCGCCAACCCGAAATACCGTCCGCAACTGAAGACGACCCGCGCTGCCGCGGTGATCATGGCGCCACCTGCGGTGGACGGGCCGGCAGCGGCGATTCTGACGCCGCAGCCCTATCTCTATTACGCGCGGGTCGCCCAGTGGCTCAATCCGCTGCCGGACCCCGAGCCCGGGATTCATCCGACAGCGGTGATCGAGGGCGAGGTGGCCGCCACCGCCAGCATCGGGTCCAACGTCTGGCTCGGCCCCGGCGCGAAGATCGGCGAGCGGGTGGTGGTTGCCGCCAACTGCAGCATCGGTGCCGGCGTCGAGATCGGCGCCGACAGCCGGCTTGCCGCCAACGTGGCGATCTATGCCGGCTGCCTGGTGGGCGCGCGCTGCCTGATCCATTCCGCGGCGGTGATCGGGTCCGACGGCTTCGGTTTCGCGCGCGAAGCCGATGGCGCCTGGGTCAAGATACCGCAAGTGGGGCGTGTGCTGATCGGCGACGATGTCGAGATCGGCGCGGGCACCACGATTGATCGCGGCGCACTGGGCGATACGGTGATTGGCGACGGCGTCAAGCTCGACAACCAGATACAGGTTGGCCACAATGTGCGGATCGGGGCCCACACCGCGATGGCGGGCTGTGTCGGGATTGCCGGCAGCGCCGTGGTCGGCGCTCGCTGCACTGTGGGTGGCGGCACGGTGATTCTCGGCCACCTGCAGATCGCTGACGACGTCGATCTTGCCGCGGGTACGCTGGTGACCAAGTCGATACCGAACGCGGGCAGCTATAGCGGCGCGATACCCTTTCTCGAACATGGCGACTGGCTCAGAAATTTCTCGCGGCTGCGTCATCTGGATGCGATGGCCGATAAAATCCGAGCCCTCGAACAGCGGCTTGCCGCACTGGAGAAGAAATCATGAGTTCAGCCACCGCCAGCGGGACAGTCGATTCCCGCATGGATATCCACCAGATTCTCGACTACCTGCCGCATCGCTATCCGATCCTGCTGGTCGATCGCGTGCTCGACGTAGTCCCCGGCGAGCGCATCACCGGACTCAAGAATGTCAGCGTCAATGAGCCGTTCTTTCCTGGCCACTACCCACATCATCCGGTGATGCCCGGCGTCCTGATCGTCGAGGCAATGGCGCAGACGGCGGCGATTCTTGCCTTCAAGACCATGGGCAGCAAGCCTGACGACAAGTCGGTGTACTATTTCGTCGGCATCGACAACGCGCGCTTCAAGAAGCCGGTCGGCCCCGGCGATCAACTGGTGATCGATGTCGCGTTGCAGGCCAACAAGCGCGGCATCTGGAAATTTTCGGCGACCGCCAAGGTCGATGGTCAAGTTGCGGCGGAAGCCGATCTGATCTGCGCCGTGCGCCCCACGCCCTGATGAGCGTCCATTCAACGGCCATCGTCCATCCCGCGGCAAGGCTCGGCAAGGGGGTCGTCGTCGGCCCCTATTCCACGGTCGGCGAACATGTCGAGATCGGCGATCACACCGTGATCGGGCCCCACGTAGTCATTACCGGCCACACCCGGATCGGCAGCGACAACCGTATTTTCCAGTTTTGCTCGATCGGCGAGCAGCCGCAGGACAAAAAGTATGCAGGCGAGCCGACAGGGCTGGAAATCGGCGACCGCAATACGATCCGCGAATTCTGTACCTTCAACTGCGGCACGGCGCAGGATGTCGGCGTTACCCGTCTCGGCAACGACAACTGGATCATGGCCTATGTGCATCTGGCACATGATTGCCAGGTCGGCAACCAGACCATATTCGCCAACAACGCGCAGATCGCCGGCCACGTGCATGTCGAAGACTGGGCCATTCTCGGCGCCTTCACGGCGGTGCATCAATTCGTCCGCATCGGCGGCCACAGCATCACAGCGATGGGCACCATCCTGCTGCAGGATCTGCCGCCGTTCGTCATGGCCTCCGGCAATCCGGCCGAACCGCGCGCGATCAATGCCGAGGGCCTCAAGCGGCGCGGTTTTTCAGCCGATGCCGTGGCCGCAGTGAAGCGGGCCTACAAGATTCTGTACAAGAGCGGCATGAAGCTCGACGAGGCCCGCGCCGGCATTGCCGCCGAGTCGGCCGCAGTGCCGGAACTGGCCTTGCTCATCGATTTCCTGGGCCTTGCCGGACGGGGGATCATTCGCTGATGGTACGGATCGCCATGGTGGCGGGCGAGGCCTCCAGCGACCAGCTGGCCGCGCATCTGATCGCCGCCTTGAAGCAGCATCTGCCGGAGGCGCGGTTTTACGGCATCGGCGGTCCCCGGATGCAGCGTGAGGGCTTCGATTCGCTGTGGCCGGCGGAAATGCTTGCCGTGCGCGGCTATGCCGAGGTGCTGCGGCACTATCGGGCCATCACCCGCATGCGACGTCAGCTTCTGCGCCGTTTGCTGAATGACAAGCCCGATGTCTTCATCGGCGTCGATGGCTCCGATTTCAACCTGTGGCTGGAAAAGCGACTGAAGCAGCGAGGAATTCCCACGGTGCACTTCGTCAGTCCATCGATCTGGGCCTGGCGCAGGAACCGGATGAACAAGATTGTCCAGTCGGTGAGCCACATTCTCGCCCTGTATCCGTTCGAACCCGAACTGTACCGGGATACTTCGGTTCGGTGCAGTTATGTCGGACATCCGCTGGCCGATGTGATTCCGCTCGAAATAGATCAGCGCGCAGTGCGCGAGCGGCTCGGCGTAGCGCAGGATCGGCCGGTGCTTGCACTGCTGCCGGGCAGCCGGCAGTCCGAGCTGCACTTCATGGCCGAGACCTTCATCGAGACTGCCAAGCTGCTGCTGGCGCGCTATCCGACGCTACAGTTTCTGGTGCCGCTGGTGTCGCGCGAAACCCGCTTGCAGTTCGAGACCGCGCTGTGGAAGCTGAAAGCCGACGAACTGCCGTTTACCCTGATGTTCGGCCATGCCGCGGACGCGGTCGCCGCCAGCGATGCGGCGCTGGTGGCGAGCGGCACGGCGACGCTGGAGACCGCGCTGGTCGGGCGGCCCATGGTGATCGCCTACAAGATGTCGCCGTGGTCCTGGCGCCTGATGCGGGGCATGCGATACCTGCCCTGGGTGGGGCTGCCGAATATCCTCGCCGGCCGTTATGTCGTCCCCGAGTTTTTGCAGGACGAGGCGACGCCGGAAAATCTGGCGCAGGCCTTGGGCAACCTGCTGGTGGACCGCCAGGCACGTGCCGGCATCGCCCGCGTCTTCGACGGCATCCATCGCTTGCTGCGCCAGGACACGGCGCAGAAGGCTGCCGACGCGGTACTGCCCTATCTGCAGAAGGCATGAAAGAGACAATCCCCCCAGCCCCCTTTCCGGGAAATGGGGTGACGACGGTTCAGCCGCTGGCGCGGCTTCCGGTTGCTTGGCTGATGTTCCCTTGGGACGGCCCGGCGGGAACATGCATCTGATCTGCGGCGTGGACGAGGCGGGCCGCGGTCCGCTCGCCGGACCGGTGTATGCAGCGGCGGTGATCCTCGATCCGGCGCAGCCAATCGGGGGCTTGGCCGACTCGAAGAAACTCTCCGCGCGCACGCGTGAGCGCCTGGCCCTGGAAATCCGGGGCAAGGCACTGGCTTTCGGCATTGCCTGGGCGTCGGTCGAGGAAATCGATCAAATCAATATTCTGCAGGCGACGCTGCTGGCGATGCGCCGCGCGGTCGAGGCCTTGTCGGTGCAACCGAGCGAGGCCTTGATCGATGGCAATCGATGCCCTCAGTTGCAGCTTCCGGCGCGCGCCATTGTCCGTGGCGATGCGACCGAGCCGGCGATCTCGGCCGCATCGATTCTTGCCAAGACGGCGCGCGATGCCGAGATGCTGCGCCTTCACGAGGCCTATCCGCAGTATGCGCTGGATCGCCACAAAGGCTATGACACCGCCGCACATCGTGCCGCCCTGAAGCTGCACGGGCCGGCCTGTTTTCATCGCCGCAGCTTCGCACCGGTACGGATGCTGCTTGAAGGTCGCGGATGAACAGTTCTCGCTACATCAGCTCGCGCCATAATGCCAGCTTCAAGGAACTGCAAGCGCTGATCGACGATCCGCGCCGGCGAGGGCGTGCATTGCTCGACGGCATTCACCTGGTGGCAGGCTGCTTTGCCCGCGCCATCGACGTCAAGCAACTGCTGGTGAGCGAGAGCGGACAGCAGGATGCAGAAATCGCCGCCTTGCTGGCGATCGCCGGCGACCATGATCGCGTGGTCCTGCATGACAAGCTGTTCCGCGAAATTTCAGGAGTCAGCAACCCGACGGGGATCGCCGCCGTGATCGACATACCGGCAGCGCCTGTCGGCGATATCGCGGGCGACGCCGTGCTGCTCGACGCGGTGCAGGATGCCGGTAATGTTGGTGGCATTCTGCGTACCGCCGCCGCCGCCGGCGTACGCGACGTGGTACTGGGACCGGGCTGCGCCGGGGCCTGGACCCAGCGTGTGCTGCGGGCCGGGCAGGGGGCGCACTTCTCGCTGACGATCCGCGAGCAGGCGGACCTCGTCGCGGTGCTGGCGACGTGTGCGGGAACCTCAATGGCTACCGTGGTCCGCGGTGGCAAGAGCCTCTACGCGCTCGATCTTGCGGGCCCCAGGGTTTGGCTGGTGGGCAACGAAGGCGCCGGACTGTCGCCGGAATTGGTCGTCGCTGCGAAGCAGCGCGTCACGATTCCGTTGGCAAGCGGTACTGAATCGCTCAACGTGGCGGCAGCAACCGCGGTATGTTTGTTCGAGGCGAGGCGCCAGCGGCTGATCTCACCAGGGGATACCGTCCCCACCTAAAGGATGGGGACATATCCCACCAGGGGATACCGTCCCCACCTAAAGGATGGGGACATAAAAAGGCCCGCGCATGGCGGGCCTGAAAGAAACTTCAAACGCTGATATTCACTTCTTCTTGGCAGCCTTTTTGCCGGCAACGGCAGCCTTGAAGGTGGCGCCAGCGGTGAAGCGCGGCACCGTGGTGGCGGCGATCTTGAGTTCCTTGCCGGTTTGCGGGTTGCGGCCAACGCGCGCGGCGCGCTTGGACGACTTGAAGCTACCGAAGCCCACCAGGGTAACGGTGTCACCCTTGGATACGGCCTTGACGATGGCTGCCATCACAGCAGACAGTGCCTTCTCGGCAGCGGCCTTGCTGATATCGGCTTCCTTGGCGGTGATTTCGATCAGTTCAGACTTGTTCATGTGTGACCTCGTGGGAGTGATGATGGTAGTGGCGGGTTGAATTCTATGCGAATGGTAACGCAGTGTGACAAACAATTCATTGTCAACAACCAGGTTTTGCAAAAAAGTGTCAATTGTTGTTTCGCGGAATCGCCTCGATCACGGGTGTCAGAATCGCGCGGGTTTCCGGAATGCACGATCGACGCCTGCCAGCGGCCTTGAATTATCTGTCGGATGGGGAAAGGCGTGCGCGGCAAAGGCGATAAAATATTCCGATCCGGGTGATCAGTGATGCTGTCTGCCAGCCGGCCGATCACGGGACACGACGAGGAAAGGACGCGCAGCCAAATGGAACTTGCCTGGTGGCACTGGATGGTTCTCGGCCTCGGTCTGGGCTTGGTGGAACTGGCCGTTCCCAGTTTCTTCATCATCTGGTTCGGCCTCGGCGCGCTGCTGGTAGGCGTTGCCATGCTGGCCGTGCCGGATATGGCCTTCACCACCCAGGTGCTGCTGTGGACGGTCGCGTCGGTGCTGATGACGGTGCTCTGGTTCCGCGTCTTCCGTCGCGATGACGGCAAGACGCGCTCCGGCCGGGCCGACGAGGTCTTGGGCGAGATCGGCGTCCTGGTGCGCGCGGTCGAACCGCTGGGCGTGGCTTCGGCGCGCGGCGAAGTGCGTTTCCAGAAGCCGATTCTGGGCGCGGATGTCTGGCCTTGTTTGGCCGACGAATCCATTGCGGCCGGGGAGCGCGTGCGGGTGCTGGCAGTGGATGGCCAGATATTGAAGGTTGGCAAATACTGAAAGGGTCGGTCATGGGTGAATTCGCGTTCTTTGTCATCGCAGTTTTTGTTTTTGTCGCGGTCACCATCGCCAAGGGCGTGCGCATCGTGCCGCAGGGCGAGGAGTGGATCGTCGAGCGCATGGGGAAATATCACACCACTCTCCTTCCCGGTCTCAACATCATTATTCCCTACCTCGACCAGGTGCGCTACAAGCTGACCACCAAGGACATCATCCTCGACGTGCAGGAGCAGGAAGTCATCACCAAGGACAACGCGGTGATCCTGACCAACGCCATCGCCTTCATCAAGGTCACCGACCCGATCAAGGCGGTGTACGGCGTCACGGATTTCTCCGAGGCGATCCGCAACATGATCATGACCACGCTGCGTTCGATCATCGGCGAGATGACCCTCGACGAAGCGCTCTCCAACCGCGACAAGATCAAGGCTCGCCTGCGCGAGGGCGTGGCCGACGAAGCCATCGACTGGGGCCTGACGGTGAAGTCGGTCGAGATCCAGGACATCAATCCGTCCGAATCCATGCAAAAGGCCATGGAGGCGCAAGCCTCCGCCGAGCGGGAACGCAAGGCCATGGTGACCAAGGCCGAGGGTACCAAGCAGTCGACCATCCTCAATGCCGAAGCGCAGTTGCAGGCGGCGCGCCTGCAGGCCGAAGCGCAGGTCACGCTGGCCGATGCCTCGGCCGAGGCGATTCGCCGCGTGGCGGCCGCGATCGGCACCGAAGACGCGCCGATGCGCTACATGCTGGGCGAGAAGTACATCCATGCCATCGGCAACCTGGCGAAATCGGACAATGCCAAGACGGTGCTGATTCCGGCCGACATCCAGGAAACCCTGCGCGGCATCCTGGGCAGCCGCAAATAATCGCGAATCGGCGGCTCCGTATTCCATATGCAGCTGTTGGCTTTCGAGACCGCGACGCGACGCCTGTCCGTCGCGCTGTGGCAGAACGGTGCCTCGATCGAGCGCGCCGAGGAACTGCCCAATGGCGGTTCCGAACGCTTGTTGCCCTGGGTTCAGGAGTTGCTGGCGGAGGCCGGCCTGGCGCTGGGGCAGATCGACGGCATCGCCTTCGGTGCGGGTCCCGGCGGCTTCACCGGCCTGCGCCTGGCCTGCGGTGTGGCACAGGGCTTGGCCTACGGCCTCGATCGGCCGGTGTTGCCGGTGTCTACCCTGGAAGCGCTGGCGCTTGCGGCGGGCGACGGCGAGGTCTGGACCTGCCTCGATGCGCGCATGAACGAGGTCTACAGCGCCGCGTATCGGGTTGCAGGCGATGCGGTGAGACAGCTTATGACGCCGGTTTGCCTGCCGCCCGCCGAGGTATCGGCGCCGACTTTTGCCGGCGGCTGGGGCGTCGGCGACGGTTTTTCCAGCTATGGCGCCCTGCTGCGGGCGCGCAAGCCCGACCTCGAGGGCGTGCGTGGCGACGTGTACCCCACCGCCGTCGCGGTGCTGCGCCTTGCTGCCGGGGCTTTCGAGCGCGGCGCGGCAGTGGATGCAGCCGCGGCGCAGCCGATCTATGTGCGCGACAAGGTGGCGTTGACCACTGCCGAGCGGATCGCCCGCGGCGGGGCGAAATAATGCTGCACTATCCGGCTATGACGGAAGCCGATCTCGATGCCGTGGTCGAGGCGGAAAGGCGCAGCCATCCCTTTCCCTGGACTCGCGGCAACTTCGCCGATTCGCTGGCGGCCGGTTACGGCGCATGGCTGGCGCGGGAGGATGAACGGATGATCGGCTACGCGGTCATGATGCTGGTCTTGGACGAAGTGCACTTGCTGAATATCACCGTGCTGCCGGAACTGCAGCGTCGCGGCCTGGGCTCGGCGCTGTTGGGCCACTTATTCGAGGTGGCGCGGATGCGAGCAGCAACGCGCATGTTGCTGGAAGTCCGCCCTAGCAATGTTTCCGGTCAGGCGCTCTACAAGCGCCACGGTTTTGCCGAGATCGGCCGTCGCCGCGACTATTACCCGGCACACGCGGGCCGCGAGGATGCCATCGTGATGACGCGCGACCTATGACGGCGAAACGCGACGAGATTCTGCGCGAGATGGGCCTGGGGCCCGTCTGGAAGCTGCGCGCGGCGCCGGCGAAGGTCGAAGCCGCCGGAACGCTCACCACGACGCCGTTGCTGCCAGCCGATCCCGAGCCGGTGCCGGAGGGTGCCGCGCCGATTGCAGCCGTCGTTGCGCAAGCCGCCATGAGCTGGGAGGAACTCGCCACGACCGTGGCGGCGTGTCGCCAGTGCCGACTGTGCGAGGCGCGCAAACAGGCGGTGCTCGGCGTCGGCGACCGCAATGCCGACTGGTTGTTTGTCGGCGAAGGCCCGGGCGCCGAAGAGGACCAGCGCGGCGAGCCCTTCGTCGGCCAGGCTGGCAAACTGCTCGACAACATGCTGGCGGCGATCGGCCTCAAACGCGGCGAGGATGTGTACATCGCCAACGCGGTCAAGTGCCGACCGCCGGAGAATCGCACGCCAGCCCCAGAGGAAGCGGCCGCCTGTCGGCCGTATCTGGAACGGCAGATCGAATTGATCCAGCCCAAACTGATTGTCGCGCTGGGACGTCCGGCGGCGCAGACGCTGTTGCAGGCGGAGGTGAAGATCGGCGCGGCACGCGGCAAGCTGCATGACTACCGAGGCATCCCCTTGATCGTCACCTACCATCCGGCCTATCTGCTGCGTACCCTGCTCGACAAGGCCAAGGCCTGGGAGGATCTCTGCTTCATGAAGCGAACCATGACGGCAAGGAAGGACGGCTGATGTCGCACGGCAGCGAAGGCTCGCTGAAAGCCATTTTCTACGCGCTGGGCGCCAATTTCGGCATTGCGCTGTCGAAGTACGTCGCTGCCTTTTGGACCGGTTCCGGCTCGATGCTGGCCGAGGCGATCCATTCCACAGCCGACTGCGCCAACCAGCTGCTGTTGCTGCTCGGCCTGAAGCAGGCGCGCCGTCCCGCCAGCGCCGACTTTCCGCTCGGCCACCATCGCGTCACCTATTTCTGGTCGATGATCGTCGCGCTGATGCTGTTCTTCATGGGCGGCGCGTTTTCCGTCTATGAAGGCGTCGAGCGTCTGCTGCATCCGCAGCCATTGCAACACGGCCTGGTCGCCATGGCGGTGCTGGCCTGCGCCGTGGTGCTGGAGGCGTTCTCGCTGTGGGGGGCACTGAAGGAGATTCGCAAGATATCCGGGCGCCAGCCTTTCCTGGTCTGGTTCCGCGAGACGCGGCAGTCGGAACTGATGGTGGTGGCGGGCGAGGATATCGCGGCCCTGCTCGGTCTCGCACTGGCCTTCGTCGCGGTCGCCGCCAGCGTGATCACCGGCAATCCCATGTGGGACGCGCTGGGCACGCTGGCCATCGGCAGCGTGCTGATGGTGATTGCGATTGCCGTGATGATCGAGGTCAAGGGCCTGATCGTCGGCGAATCGGCGGCGCCGCAACTGCGCGCCGAGATCGAGGCCTTTGTCGCCGCTCAGGCGGAGGTGGAGCAGGTGCTGAATGTCATCACCCTGGCCTGGGGCGACAAGGTGGTGATTGCGGTCAAGGCGCGCATGCGCGACATGGAAACGTGCAGCGGCCTGCAGATGGTCGAGGCCATCAACGCCGTCGAGGCGCGCATGCAGGAGCGTTTCCCGGCGGCGCAGTGGGTGTTCTTCGAGCCGGATACCCGCTGACTTCTGCATGCATCTGGATCGCTACGTCAACACCTTCGGCCGGCATCTAAAGGCGCGCTTTGGCCAGCGCGTGCGAAAACTCTCGCTGCACGCCGGATTCACCTGCCCCAATCGCGACGGCACGCTGGGACGCGGCGGCTGTACCTTTTGCAGCGTGCGCTCGTTCAACGCCGGCGACGCGCGGCTGCCGGTGCGCGAGCAACTCGCGGCGCGCAGAAAGGAACTCAAGCGCGCCAGTCGCTATATCGCCTATTTCCAGGCATACACCAGCACCTATGCGGAGGTCGAGGAATTGCGCCGGCTGTATGCCGAGGCAACGCGTGAAGACGATGTCGTCGGTCTTTGCGTCGGTACCCGCCCCGATTGCGTGCCCGATGCCGTGCTGGAGCTGCTGGCCGAATATCGCCAGCGCGGCTATGAAGTCTGGTTGGAACTCGGCCTGCAAAGCGCCCATGACGAAACGCTGCGGCTAATCAATCGCGGACACGGTTTTGCAGATTATGCCGATGCGGTCATGCGCGCCCATGATCATGGCGTTCCGGTGTGCACACACCTGATTCTGGGCCTGCCCGGCGAGTCGGCCGAGATGTGCCGGGAAACGCATGCCCGGGTGCTGGAACTCGGCGTCGAAGGTCTCAAGCTGCACCCCCTGATGATAGTCAAGGGCAGCCGCATGGCCGCCGCGTACGCGCACAGCGAGCTGTTGCCGGCGCTGCTCGACGACTATGCGGCAACCGCCGCCGAACTGATCCGGCGCACACCCGCGGACGTAGTGTTCCACCGCGTGACGGCCACGGCGCGCGAGCCGACTCTGATTGCGCCGCAGTGGTGCCATACCTCATGGCCGGCGATCCATGCGATTTGTGCCGACCTGATGCAGAACGGCATTCAGGGTAGCTCTTTGCGTCAGTGATGCGCCGCGTCGTCCAGATGCGCGACATCGTCGCGTTCGCGCTGGTTCGTCTCATGCTGGCGCTTGACCAGCCACATGGTGCCGGCAACGAACAGGCCGAACAGGACAATGATCCAATAAATCGACAAGTGGGCCTTGAGCAGCACCGAATAAGCGCTGGTCATGATCAGGATCGAGAGATTTTCGTTGAAGTTCTGCACCGCGATGGAATGGCCCGCCCCCATCAGGATGTGACCGCGATGCTGCAGCAGCGCGTTCATCGGCACCACGAAGAAGCCCGAGAAAATGCCGACCAGGATCAGCAGCGGCGCGGCCAGCCACATGTCGCGCACGGCGATCATGCCGATCACACCCACGCCCATGGCAATGCCCAGGGGAATCACGCGCACCGATTTGCGTAGCGTGATCATCCTCGCCGCAAGCACGGCGCCGACCGCTACTCCGACGGCGACCACGCCCTGCAACATGCTGGCTTTCGACAAATCCAGATTCATCGCCGCCTTGGCCCATTCCAGCACGATGAATTGCAGGGTTGCGCCGGCGCCCCAGAACAGCGTGGTGACCGCCAGCGAGATCTGGCCCAGCTTGTCGCGCCACAGCAGCTTGAGGCAGTGGTTGAATTCGTGAAACAGGTAGATCGGGTTTTTCTTCAGCGGCTTGTGATCGACGCCGGTGTCTGGAACGTAGAGATTGAACAGCGCTGCGACCAGGTAAAGCGTGCCGATGATGATCAGCGTCATTTCAGCCACGGTGTCGACGCCGGTGTCGACCAGCGGGAGGTCCAGCGACAACAGGCCGTGCGCGATTTCCGGCTTGATCAATGCACCACCCAGTACCACGCCGAGGATGATCGCGCCGACAGTGAGGCCCTCGATCCAGCCGTTGGCGACCACCAGCAATCGGTGCGGCAGGTATTCGGTGAGAATGCCGTACTTGGCCGGCGAATAGGCGGCGGCGCCGAGTCCAACCACGGCGTAGGCCAGCAGCGGATGCACGTCAAAGAACATCAGGCTGCAACCAAGAATCTTGATGCCGTTGCTGATGAACATCACCCGCCATTTCGGCATGGAGTCGGCAAAGGCGCCGACGAAGGCCGCCAGCGCAACGTAGGACACGGTAAAGAAGGTTTTCAGCAGAGGTTCATATTCCGCCGGAGCATGCATGTCGCGCAGGATGGCGATGGCGGCGATCAGCAGGGCATTGTCGGCCAGCGCAGAAAAAAATTGCGCGGCCATGATGATGTAGAAACCTGTGCTCATTGAGTGGGCCGGTGGTCCGGCCATGTTCTGGTGTGCCGGTTTATATCACGAAAGCAGTGCCCTAATCGGCATGCTGCGGTGCAGCGTTTTGCCTTGTCCGCAAGCGATGCCGCCCCGGCTGCTCGGTCCGTGGGCATATCCGTCCGGGGGATAGCGCCTCCCTCGCAAGCTCGGGAGGCATAAATCGCGCTCATGACGGCCTATTTGTGATTGAATACCGGGAACGCTGAAATTCTTAAATTCGGAGGTAGTACCCATGGCCGATCGCCGGCTCCAGGTGTTTCACGCGGTTGCCAAGCAGTTGTCGTTTACCAAGGCAGCCGAAGTGCTGTTCATGACGCAACCGGCTGTGACTTTTCAGATCAAGCAGCTCGAAGAACACTTCAATACGCGGCTTTTCGATCGCGGCCATGGCCGCATTGCGCTCACGCCGGCGGGCGAGGTCGTGCTCGGTTATGCGGAAAGAATCCTCGGCCTGTCGTCCGAGATGGACGTCCGTCTCTCGGAACTGACCGGCGAGATCAGCGGCTCCCTGATGGTCGGCGCCTCGACCACGATTGCCGAATTCATGCTGCCGGGGATACTCGGCGAGTTCAAGTCGACCTATCCGACCGTGCGTTCGCGCCTCATCGTCGGCAATTCGGAATCGATCGAGAACCGCGTCATCGAACACACCATCGACATCGGCTTCATCGAGTCGCTCTCGCACGAGCCGAGCCTGGAATGCGACGTCTGCTGCGACGATGAACTGGTGGTGATCTGTCATCCGCGCTTTCCGCTGGCGCGGTTCAAGGAACTGACGCCGCAGAAACTCCTGGAGCACGCCTATATTTCGCGCGAGCCGGGTTCGGGAACGCGCGAATTTACCGAAAACTACTTGCGTCACTCCGGGGTCACCATGGATCAGATGAACGTGGTGATGGAACTCGGCAGCCCGATCGCTCTCAATGGCGTGGTCGAAACCGGATTGGGCTTCGCCATCGCCTCGCGCGCCTCGGTCACCAAGGAACAGCGGCTGGGGGACATTGTGGCGATACCGCTCAAGCCGCGCCTGATCCGTACGCTGTCGATGGTCTATCCGAAAGAGAAATTCCGTTCGCGTCTGGTGGCCACCTTTGTCGAGTTCGCTTCTATGCGCTTGCGCGCCCTGATCTCGAAGAAGCAGCCATAGACCGCAGCATGTCGCGACCGATACGCGCGCGCCTCGATTGGTCGGCGCTGCGTCACAATCACGGCGTGGTGCGGCGTCACACGGGCGGTGCCAGGATTTGGAGCGTGGTCAAGGCCGATGCCTATGGGCATGGCCTGTTGCCGGCGGTGCGCGCCCTGACGGAGGTTACCGACGGTTTTGCGCTGGTCGAACTCGAAGGCGCCATGGCCTTGCGCGATGCGGGCATGGCCCATCCCATCCTGATGCTGGAAGGCTTCTATCAGGCCGATGAACTGCCCTTGTATGCCGAGCTTGAGCTGACCCCTGTGCTGCACACGATGTGGCAGGTCGACGCGCTGGTCGACGCCCACCTGCCGTTGCGCCTGCCGGTGTATCTGAAGCTCAATACCGGCATGAACCGCCTGGGATTCAACGAGGATGAGTTCGCCGCGGCGTTGGGCAGGCTGGTGGCCGCCGACTGCGTGGCGTCCGTCACGCTCATGACCCATTTTGCCGATGCCGACGAGGCGCGTGGCATCCAGCATCAACTCGACCGTTTCCGCGTCCTTGCGGGCAGTCGCGAATTGCCCGTGTCGCTGGCCAATTCCGCGGCCTTGCTGCGCTTCCCGGAGGCGGTGGGGGATTGGGTGCGCCCCGGCATCATGCTCTACGGCTCGTCCCCCTTCCCTGACATGCAAAGTGCCACGGCTCTCGATCTGCGGCCCGTAATGACGCTCGAAAGCGAGTTGATCGCGGTACGCAAGCTCGCAGCGGGCGATGCGGTCGGTTACGGCAGCAGCTTTGTTGCCGAAGGCGCCATGCGCGTCGGCGTGGTGGCTTGCGGCTATGGCGACGGCTACCCGCGCCATGCGCCGACCGGCACTCCGGTGCAGGTCTCCGGGCGGCGCACGCGAACCCTCGGCCGCGTGTCGATGGACAAGATCTGCGTCGACCTGAGCGAACTGCCTTCAACAGTCGGCGTTGGCGATACGGTGACGCTGTGGGGCGGCGCGGGTGACATGTATCTGTCCGCCGACGACGTGGCCGCCGCCGCCGGTACGGTGGCCTACGAATTGTTTTGTGCCCTCGCGCCACGCGTGTCCATCATCGAAGTAAATTGATGGCCAAGGCCAAAACGCAGTATTCCTGCACCGAGTGCGGCGCCAGTTCGCCCAAGTGGCAGGGCCAGTGTCCCGGCTGCGGGCAATGGAACACCCTGGTCGAGGCGGTGATCGAAACGGCCCAGCCGGCGGGGCGCAACTTTGCCGCGCTGGGTGGCGCCAGCGGCCTGCAGCTGCTGGCCGAAATCCGGCCGCGCGAAGAGCCGCGCCAGCCCACCGGCGTCGAGGAATTCGACCGCGTGCTGGGCGGCGGCCTGGTGGCCGGCGGCGTGGTGCTGATCGGCGGCGATCCCGGCATCGGCAAGTCGACGCTGCTGTTGCAGGCCCTGGCGCGCCTGGCCCAGGCCAGCGAAAACGTGCTCTACGTATCGGGCGAGGAATCCGGCGAGCAGGTCGCCTTGCGCGCGCGTCGCTTGCAGCTGGACGTCGGCCGTATGCAATTGCTGGCCGAGATCAACCTGGAAAAGATTCTCGCCACGCTGGTCACGCTGCGCCCGGCGGTGGCGGTGATCGATTCGATCCAGACCGTCTGGTCGGATGCCCTGCAATCGGCGCCCGGCTCGGTGGCCCAGGTGCGCGAATGCGCGGCGCAGTTGACGCGTTTCGCCAAGCAAAGCAGCACCTGCGTGATCCTGGTTGGTCACGTCACCAAGGAAGGCAGCCTGGCCGGGCCGCGCGTGCTGGAACACATGGTCGATACCGTGCTGTACTTCGAGGGCGACACGCATTCCAGCTTTCGTCTGGTGCGCGCGGTGAAGAACCGCTTCGGCGCGGTCAACGAGCTGGGCGTGTTCGCCATGACCGACAAGGGCCTGCGCGGCGTTGCCAATCCCTCGGCCCTGTTCCTCTCGCAGCATTCGCTCGACGTCGCCGGGTCCTGCGTGCTGTGCACCCAGGAAGGTACGCGCCCCTTGCTGGTGGAAATCCAGGCGCTGGTCGACGGTTCTCAGGCGCCGAGTCCGCGCCGCCTCACCGTGGGCCTCGAACAGAATCGGCTGGCGATGCTGCTGGCCGTATTGCACCGTCATGCCGGCATCGTCTGCGGCGACCAGGACGTGTTCGTCAATGCCGTAGGCGGGGTCAAGATCGCCGAGCCGGCGGCCGACCTCGCGGTGCTGCTGGCCATTGTTTCTTCCCTGCGCAACAAGCCGCTGCCGGGCAAGCTGGTCGTGTTCGGCGAAGTCGGCCTGGCCGGCGAGATCCGCCCCGCACCGCGTGGCCAGGAGCGGCTCAAGGAGGCCGCCAAACTGGGCTTCAGCCATGCCATCGTGCCCAAGGCCAACGCGCCGCGACAGGCCATCAAGGGCATCGAGGTCATCGCGCTCGATCGCGTC
>MHZX01000056.1:4876-6085 GCA_001828935.1 Rhodocyclales bacterium RIFCSPLOWO2_02_FULL_63_24 | reverse complement strand
GACGCCTCGCTCTACACTTTGCTACAGATATTGTCGGTCACCCTTTTCGAGAAGATGCCCTTGCAGCAAGCCTTTCCGGGCAGCGACTCCAGTTCAGGCAGCATCACCATCAACAACCAATTGAATCTGTTCGCGTTTTAACCGGACAGCAGTGATTCTTGAACATGATTAACAATGATCCTCAGCCCACCGAATCGGCTGCGCAGCGTAATGGCAGCAGCCGACTGCGGCAACCAGCGCCTCACCGCCTCCTACATGCATTTCTACTTTCCGTCCAACCCTGCGGCCGCGGCCGCCCTGTTCCTGCCCTGAGCGGGCGGCAAACCCCGCATCCTGCGCCCCTCTGTTCCGACACGCCGCAACAGGGGCACAATCCGACCTGGAGCGGTCGACCGAGGAGATTCCCCTGACGTTCGCCCAGTCTTTCGATAAAGTGGTTAGTATCGACTTTCCGAAGGCGGGAAATGAAGCACCGTCCCGGCTTTACCGCGACCGGCCAAATCAAGGCGCAAACTCGGTGGCTTGCCACCGACCACCGAACAAACACCCAGGAAGAAACGCGATGACCACCTTAACCAAACCACTCAGCGAGAAAGCCCTGCTGGCGATGCCCGAGAGTTCCTACATGAACGCGGCGCAGCTCGACTTCTTCCGCGAGCTCCTGCGCAAGCAGCGCCAGGATCTGCTCGACAATGCCTCGGCGACCATCGACCACTTGCGCGACGGAGAGGCCGAAGCCGATCCCAACGACCGCGCCACCATCGAGGAGGAAAACTCCATCGAGCTGCGCATCCGCGACCGCGAGCGCAAGATGCTGCCGCGGGTCGAAGCCGCGCTGAAGCGCATCGAGACCGGCCAATTCGGCTACTGCGAGGAGACCGGCGATCCGATCGGCTTGCGGCGCCTGCTGGCGCGCCCGACCACGGTGTATTCGATCGAAGCCCAGGAGCGGCATGAGTCGCGCCAGAGGATAGAAGGGAAGTAAGCAGGCGCGGCCTGCCGCAGCAAAGGAGACTCCATGGTCGCCCCTGCCACTTCCAAGCGCAAGATGCCGGCGCGCAAACGCGCCAGCGCCAGGACGGCGCCCGCAGCCGCCGACGCAACCGAGTCCGGCCTCGTCGATCAGATGCGCAGCATGGCCGGCAAGGTGCTCGACATGGGCGCCGCCACGGTGGGCGCCGCGGCGACGCTGCACACCGCGAGCGAAGT
>MHZX01000056.1:0-4861 GCA_001828935.1 Rhodocyclales bacterium RIFCSPLOWO2_02_FULL_63_24 | reverse complement strand
CAGCGGCAAGCCGATGGAAGCGGCGGCCGACGTGCTCAAGGCCATGCTTCCCGGTTTGAGCGAACCGGGCGTCTGGGCCAGGACCGGCGCGGCATTGCGCCGCCTGCGCGAAGCCGCCGGGCTGACCATCGGCGAAGTGGGCGCCGCCATCAACCTCAAGGATCCGTCGCTGATCGAAGCCTGGGAGAACGGCCGCATCGCCGTGCCCTTCGAACTGATCCTGCGGCTGGCGGCGGTGCTCGGCCGCAACGACCCGGTCGGCTTCGTCATGAAATTCACCCGCAGCTCCAATCCCGACCTGTGGCGCAGCCTGGAAGCGCTCGGCGTCGGCAAGCTGCTGGTCCAGTCGGCACGCGAACGCGAGTTCGCCAACATCTACCGGGGCGACGACGAGGCGCGCAAGCTCTCCGACAAGGACTTCGCCGAGGTTCTGACCTTCACCCGCGCCGCCTTCGAAATGGCCATGGCATTTCGCGGGCGCAGTCCCAAGCGCAGCGGCTGAAGCTCTGCGGCGCCTGCTCCAGCGCAGGTCGTGCGCCGGCGATGACGCCGCGGCGCCGTGCCGCCATCCGCTACGGCGAGGAGAGCGTTATTTGCTCGACCGCCTTGTAGCGCAGTTGTTTCATCCGCGCCGACTGATGCAATTCTCCGCCAGCGCCCTGTATGACGCCGGCGCTCAGCCGGGCAGGCCGACGCACAACTTCACGGCGCTGTCCATGCGTTGCAGCAGGTGTTCGCTGGTGTTGAACACCTTGCGCGCGATGCTGGCAAAATCGGCGTCGTCGCCAGCCACCAGCGCAGACCGCAGTTCGCTCCAGTTGACCGCCACCCGCTGCAGTTCGGCGGCGATTTGCGGCGTGTCGCGCGTCGCCTCGGCAAGCTCGACCAATGCCGTCGAGAATTCCTCGTTGGCCCTCTGTAACTCATCCCGGCATTTCGGCACCTGGATGCCCATGTGCTGAAACATGAAGAACTTGGCCACGCGCTGCGACAGCATGCGTTCGCGCCCGGCCAGATTGACCAGCCGGCCCCGGCGCGTGCCGTCGTCCCGCTCGAAACTCGCGGTCAGCTCCTGCGCGGCGGCAAGCACCTGTTCGTTCATGGCGAACAGCTGGCGCGCACCCCGGCGACTGGGCGCCGAATCGAGCAGCGCCCGGTAGGGCAGCCATACCTTGCCGAGCTCGGCGCAGGCTGCGTGGCTGTCGGCGCTGCCGGCCAGCAAGTCGAGCGCCTGCAACTGGCTGTCGAACAGATCGACCGATTGCCGGAGGACCAGCCGTGAGCGGCGAGCCAATACGCCGCGCTCCAGCATCAGCCACGACTTGGCCATGCGCTGGGACAACATCCGCTGGCGTCCCGCCACGTTGATCGGGTCGCAGCGCAATTGGAAATCCGGCTCCCGCCGATCGACATCGGCTACGGAAACGCCCCCCCCGCAAGCTCCGGCGCTCTTGCGCAGCGAACGCCCGCGTCGGGCCGCGACGATCGGCGGCGCGGCATCCGCCTGCGCCAGATAGCATTCGATTTCGGCGGTCCTCAATTTGATCTGGCGTCCATCGACGGCAATCAACCCGGCCGCGACGAGTTCGCGCAAGGTGCGCGACAGCGTTTCCGGCTGCATGTCGAAGCGCGACGCCAGCAGCCGCTTGCTGATCCCGAGCGTCACCAGCGTTTCCCGAGCCGCGCCGCGGTGCGGCCCCGCCAGCCCAAGGAAAAAGTCCAGCAAACGGCGGCTGCCGGAACGGGAATGGTTCGCCGCAAGTTCCGTCTCCAACTCGAATTGGCGCTGCGCCAGCAGCTTGATGAGGGGCAGCGCGATGCGCGAATCCTGCATCATGACGCGCTGGAGGCTTGTGCCGGCGATGCACAGCAGTGTCGCCGGCTTGATCGCCAGCGCGCTGACCAGGTAGGGATGAGGGCCGAACAGCTCGGCCTCGCCGAACGACCGCCCGGCGTCCACCAAATCGACGATCCGCTCGTTGCCCCGGTTGCACGACAGCGCCAGCTTCACCTGGCCCGAGAGCAGGATGTACAGCTCGCGCGGCATGTCGCCAACCCGGTAGATGGCCTGGTCGCGCAGGAAGGTCGCGCTGCGCGCCTCCCGCAGCAGTTCGTCAAGAAGTTCGGGAGACAGATCGGCAAACAGGGGCACCGCCCGCAGAATGCTCTCCATGTGAAGCTCGTTGTTCGGCAGCATGCTTCTCTCCTTGGTCCAGGACCCGCCAAGGGGTCCGTGACGCCTGTCCGACCCGCCGCTATCCCCTGTCGAGTTCGATCTGGCTGGCCCATGCCAGCGCCTCGGCGTGGCAGACATTGAGATGTTCCACATCAAGCTGCGGCAAACGCTGCAGGCAATCCTGGCGGGCCGGAACGACACCCGATTCGAGCAGGTCGAACAGCTCCAGGATCGCGCCCAGGATGCCCTTCTGCTTCAGCAGGGCATCCTGGATGGGCAAGGACAAATTCAAGGACGCCAATACTGCTTCCATGGTCTGCCCCAGCAGGGCCGGCGTCAGCGACAGGATGCCGACCATGTAGGCGGAATCCTTCATACGGGCATCGCCGGGGCAGCAACGTTCCGCAATCAGTTCGGCAAAGCGCCCCCGCAGGGCCGCCATGATCAACAGGGGAGAAACTCCGCCGTCGCTGGTGTCGGCGTAGAGCAGCAGTTGCAACCAGCGCGAGAACTGCTGCCGCCCGAGAATGATCACGGCCTGGCGCATGGAGCTGATGTTGGCCCGGTGGCCCATGGCGACTGAATTGACCAGCCGCAGCATGGACACCGAAAGCGCAGGATCGCCCTTGAGGGTAGTCTCGATTTCCTTCGTCTCCGCATCCCGCGCCAGCATGGAAATGAGCTGCAGCGTGGTCATCTGGGTCGGCATCAGGCGCCGGCCGGCGATGATCTTCGGCCGCGCAAAATAATAGCCTTGGAACAGGTCGAAACCGAGCTCGTAACAACGCTGGAAGTCCTCGCTGGTCTCCACTTTTTCCGCAAGCAGTTGCGGCACCAGGGGCCGCAGTTGCGCCACCAGTCCCGGCAGGTCCCCGGGCGCGACCAGGGTGATATCGACCTTGATGATGGTGGACAGCGGCAACAGCGGCGCATAGTCATCGGTGACGCGGCTGAAGTCGTCGAGCGCCAGTGTGTAGCCCATCTCCTTGAGGGCCGCACAGCGCGCGACCACGTCCGGCGTCACCAGGCTGCCTTCGAGAACCTCGATCACCACCTTTTCCGGCGGCATCAGGAGGATCGCGTCGTCGTGGAGAAAGTCCTTGTCCACGTTGATGAAGGCACGATACAAGCCGAGTGCCGACGCAATGCCCAGATGGCTGAAGGCATGGCTGATTACCGTCGCCGTCGCCGCATGCCCGTCGGAAAATCGCGCTTCGTCATGATTGCCGCTGCGAAACAGCAACTCATACGCCACCAGATGCTGGTCGCGATTCAGCAAGGGCTGGCGGGCAAGGAAAATGTCCTGGGCATGGGCGGCTGAATCGATGGACGGCCGTCCAAGATGGCGGCTTGCGCCGACCACGTCCTCGTCATTGGCATCGATAATCATCGGGCGGCACGTTCATGTGGATAGGTGGGAGGGCTGGCCTCGCGATGGCAGAGCGCCAACTCGCAACGACGCCAGATTCTTGCCTGAGTCGGTCCGGCCAAGCATAGCATTTCCGGGCTTCGCCAGACCTGGTTTGGGGGTGCTTTTGCCCGCTCGCGCGAGCGGTCCGCAGCGGCCAATTGCGGAAGCCGCCGCTAACGCTCATGGCACCAAGCGCCGCCCGCTGAAAATGAAACACGCGAAAGGCAAATTATTCGCCCGCCCCACTTCCGCTCTGCGGCCCACGGCTGGCTTTGCACAGCCAGCCGGCTGCGGCGGCGCGACGCGTGCGTCGCGAATCCCCGCCTCGCCCCTCGCGGGGGGTTACCGTTTGGCGCGCTACGCGCGTTGATCACACGGGACTCCGTGCAAAGTATTTCACGTCAATCCTTCCCGTTTGCCGGGCTCGGCGATTGGGGCACGAAACTCATCCACACGCCGCTTTCGATGGTTTTCGGCGTCACCTTGCGGCCTTGATAGAAAATCGTCAGGTCGCGCCCCTGCGCCACCCGAAGTATCTCGCCCCTGGCTATCGCAATACTTTCCGTCGCTCCCTGGGCAACATCGATGCGCGTGCCCTCGGCCGGGTCCTGGCGCTTTTTCTTGATCAGCACCGAGGGCTCCTTGCCGATCACCAGGACCACGCCACCGGGCTTGGCTGGATTGACTCCTTGCACCGTGACCACCTGATCCGAATCCGCTGCGGGGAGTTCCGCAGGGCTTGCATTGGCTGCGCTCCTGCCGCCCGCGACCGGGTTTGGCACCGGGGCAGGCGCATCGCCGGCAGTGGCTGGCGATGCATCCGGCTGGCTGCCCGCAGATACGGGCACGGGCGGGGTCGCCGCGATCCCGCTGGTCGCCGCTTCCGGCTTGGGCGCAACCTCCGTCGCCGGCGGCGCAATGGGCGCCGGATCCCGGCTCATCAGCACGCCCGCGACCAGCGCGACAAGCAGCGCCACGGCAGCGCCGAGCCTGCGCGCGCCAGCGAAGCCCGCCCCCAGGCGACTGCCGCCCGCTGCCGCAGCGGCCGGGGGCATCGCAAATTCCGCGGCGGACGGCGGCACGTCGCCCCGACCAGGGCGGGCCTGCCGCAGGCGATCCCCCTCCATCGCATCGTTCGGGGTCAGCGATCCTTCGACGACACCGCCGGCATGGAGATCGATTGCCCGGTAAAAAACATCCCCGACGACGCAAGCGCCCTGTTGAATCTCAATCGACTCCGACGAATGCAGAGGCCCGGAAACATGACCGGCGAC
>MHZX01000055.1:47651-51332 GCA_001828935.1 Rhodocyclales bacterium RIFCSPLOWO2_02_FULL_63_24 | reverse complement strand
GCCCGCTTCGATGCGTTGGCATAGCGCATCGAAGCGGCCCTGCATGCGACGAATGCGCTCGAACAAGCGGGCATCCACCAGCGCCGCCACGGGCTTGCCATCCTTGCTGATGACCACGCTGTCGTGGCGATACTGGACCTGCTTGAGCATCTCGCCCAGGTTCTGCCTGAAGTTGACCGCGCTGGTTTCGATAATCATGGCGCCTCCGGTGATATGACGTATTGGTGGCAACGATCTACTTGATATTGAGGGTCGAAGAGTTCCCGAAGAGCGGCGAGCCAGGAGTCGGCGCTGGCAGAACGGCGATTCAATCGATCACAAACGCCCCTGCACGCCGCTCAACCGTCCGCCGCGATCAGTTGCCCCAGGCGCCGCAGGCCGTCGTCGATGCGCTCGCTCCATGGCTGGCCGCAGGCCAGGCGCAGGCAGTGGCGATACTGGCCGCTGGCGGAGAACAGCTCGCCCGGGACGAAGGCGATGCCGGCGGCGATGGTGCGGCGGTGCAGCGCCGTGGCATCGATGTCGGGCGGCAGCTCGACCCAGAGCACGAAGCCGCCCTGCGGGTCGGTGACCCGCGTCTCGGCCGGGAAATGGCGGGCGACGGCGTCGCGGGTGCGCGCCACCTGGTCGGCGAAGCGGCGGCGCAGCGTGCGCAGATGCAGGTCGAAGCCGCGCGAGTCCATCAGCTCGGCGATCACGCGCTGGGTCAGCGGATTGGTCTTGCCGCTGGTCAGCGTCTTCTGCAACTCGATTTCCGCCGCGCGCCGGCCGGCGGCGACGTAGCCGACGCGCAGGGCCGGGCTCACGGTCTTGGAGAACGAGGTGCACAGCATGGTGTTGCCGCTCTGGTCGAAGGAATGGATGGTTCTCGGCCGGGCGCCGCCGAAACAGATGTCGCCGTAGATGTCGTCCTCGATCAGCGCCACGCCGCGCGCCGCCAGCAGTTCGGCGATGCGCTGCTTGGCGGCGTCGGGCATCACGCTGCCGAGCGGGTTGGCGCCGTTGGGAATCGAGAGGCAGGCGGCGACGCGGCCATGGCTGGAGTCGGGGCGGGTGGCCAGGTCGAGGGCGTCGATCGAAATGCCGGTGACCGGGTGGGTGGGGATTTCCAGCGCGCGCAGGCCCATGGCTTCAAGCAGTTGCAGCATGACGTAATAGGTCGGCGATTCCACCGCGACGGTGTCGCCGGGCTGGGTCACAGCGCGCAGGCAGAGCGTCATGGCCTCGGTGCAGGAGTTGGTGACGACGACTTCCTCGGCCGCGATCGGGCAGCCCCATTCCAGCGCGCGGCGGCCGATCGCGCGCAGCAGCGGCGCTTCGGACAAGTTACCGTGACTGCTGCCGGCGAGCAGGCGCGGCTGGCGACGGGCGATGCTGGCGTAGAGGCGGTTGAGGCGCGGCGCCAGCAGCAACTCGGGCGCCGGCAACGCCGAGCCGAGCGGCACCACGCCCGGCGCCTCGTTGGCGCGCAGCACTTCGACCAGGCGCCGGCTGACGCCGACCTCGACGGGCTGCGCCGACTGGGCCGCCGTCTGCGGCAAGGCGGTTTCGACCATGCGCGCGGCGCGGCGCCGCACGTAGTAGCCGGATTGCGGACGCGCCTCGACCATGCCGCGGCTTTCCAGCATGCGCAAGGCCTGGACCACGGTGGACATCGAGAGCCGGTGCTGTAGCGCAAGGTGGCGCAGCGAGGGCAGGCGGTCGCCCGGCTGCATGCGGCCGTCGCCGATCAGCGCGGCGAACTGGTTGGCGAGGTTTTCGTAGAGCAGCATGCGGCGGGCCTCCTGACGCCTTGAATTGTGCCGCGCGCAGAGCCTGGGGAGGCGGCACAGTTCGCCGCATTATCGGGCAATACAGTTGCGGATATGTCGAACTGTGCTCATCACAATTTCAACGGCGTGCATCTGTATCGCTCGGGGGCCGCTGCGTACCATGGCGACAGCCTCATCCGATACGGAGTACGCCATGCCGGCCTGGAACCAACTCCTGCTGCACGCGAATTGTCCGCAGGCGTTGATCGACGCCGGCGGCAGCGAACTGCGCGCGGTGTCGGGCGTGGTCTGGATCACCGAAACCGGCGCCGCGGGCGACGTTTTCCTGCGTGCCGGGGAGAGCCATCGCCTCCAGGGCAAGGGGCCGGCGCTGATCGAAGCCTTGCGCGGCGAGGCGCGGATCGAACTGCGCGGTACGGGGCGGCGCTCCTGGCGCAGGATGCTGCGCCGCGCGTTCGGGAATCCCGGCGACATCGCCACGCCGGTGCCATGCGCCGTGTCGCCGGCGCCGACTTCCACGCGGCGAAACCGTACAAGCTCGGTTTGACCGGCGCAGGGTCGGCGCCTGGCGCTTACTTGCCTGCTACGCGCCCGATATCCTCGATGGCATCGATCACCATCCGGGTGCCGACGGCGATCAGCAGGATGTCGGAGGCCACGCGCACATAGCGATGTTCGGCCGGCGGCGGCGGCAGCTGCGCGCGAAGTTCCTTGGGCAGGTCGTAGAAACGCAGATCCTTGGGCACCGGCTGGCCCATCGCCCATTTCCTGGCCTGACCCGGCGGCATGCAACCGTTGTGCTTCTTGGCCAGGCCGGGAGGGCATTTGCCGCTGCGAAAGCGCGAGCCGTAATAGTCATGGACGAAGCGCCGGGCATCGTCGTTGAAGCCTGGGCCCTGTGCCGCCCCCGGCTTGCTCTCCGGCCGATTGGCGGACGGATTGTCCTTGTTGGCCTTGGCCGGCTTGCCCTGCCCCGCCCAATCCGGCTTGTCGGCCCAGGCGCTGCCGACGGACAAACCGGCGACGATGGCGCACATTGCCAGGCGCGGCGCCAGCTTGAAATTCTTGATCATTGTTGCTCTCCCGATGGTATGCAAGAAAAGCCAAGTTAGCAGATGCCGCCTGCGGCGGGCAGTGGCTTCGTGCGGCGGCCGTGACTTTGGTCACGCTGGCCCCAACCCGGCTGGCGCGGCACCGGGCTCGGGTGCGGCCGGCCCGGCAAGAGTCGGCGCCGGCGGGACGGCGATGCCGGTCGTCATGGCCGCCTACATCGTCAATGTCAGGCCGCCATCGACGACGAAGATGTTGCCGGTGGCATAGCGGCTGCGCAGCAGGCCGAGCACGGCTTCGACGCAGTCGTCCGGCGTGGCCGACCGCCCCAGCGGCGCCCCGGGCCTTGACCGCCTCGTGCTGCGCCTGCCAATCCGCGGTCCAGGGCGTTGCCACCAGGCCGGGGGCGACCGCGTTGACCCGCACCGGCCCGCAGGACTTGGCCAGCAGGCGCGTCATCTGGTTGAGCGCGGCCTTCGCCATGGAATAGGCGATCGAGCTGCCGACCGGGCGCACCCCGGCGATCGACGTGATGGTGATGACGTTGCCGTAGGCGCTTTGCTTGAGGTAGGACAGCGCCGCCTTGGTCAGCAGCCAGGTGCCGGTGACGTTGATGTCGAAGGTCCTGGCGAAGATCTCGTCGGTCAGCGCCGCGAGGTCGTGATGCGGCACGGCCGTGGTCCAGCCGTGGTCCAGCCGGCGTTGTTCACCAGGATGTCGAGCCGGCCGAAGCGCTCGATGGTCGCCGCCAGCAGCCGCTCGCCCGCCGCCTTGTCGCTGATGTCGGCCTGCACATAAAAAGCGTTGGCGCCGAGTTCCGCGGCGATGCGGCTGCCGGCCTCCACCGAGTGCGCCGAGT
>MHZX01000055.1:0-47629 GCA_001828935.1 Rhodocyclales bacterium RIFCSPLOWO2_02_FULL_63_24 | reverse complement strand
CCTCGCCGATGCCGCTGCTCGATCCCGTGACGAGGGCCACTCTGTTGGAAAATTCGCCTGAAAACTCGCTCATCTTCTCACCTTGGGTTGTTGTCATTGACGCCGGCTCAGCCAGTCAGTTTGCGATAGATTTCGGCGATCTTCTGCGGCAGCTTCCTGGCGTCGTCGATCACCGCGTAATGCGCCGGGCCGTAGAGCTGCGGCAGGTAGTCGGCACCGTGGCGGTCGATGGTCACGCAGTAGCTGCGGATGCCCTTTTCGCGCGCTTCGAGCAGGGCGCGGCGGGTGTCCTCGATGCCATAGCGGCCGCGATACTCGTCGCCGTAGTCGTCGGGACGGCCGTCGGACAGCGTCACCAACAGCTTGTGGCGGGTGTTCTGGCGCACCAGCAGGCCCGACAGATGGCGCACGGCGACGCCCATGCGCGTGTAATCGCGGGCCTCGATGCCGGCGATGCGGCTGCGCGTGCCGGCATCGTAGCGATCGGCAAAACGCTTGATCGGGTAGATGTCACAGTGCGTCCGCGTCCAGCCGGAAAAGCCGTAGATGGCATAGCTGTCGCCCAGCGCCTCGATCGCCTCGCACAGCAGCACCAGCGATTCGCGCTCGGCATCATTGACCCAGCCCTTGGTCGAGCCGCTCATGTCGACCATGAACATGACGGCCAGCGAACGCTCGATGCGGCGGCGATGGACGAACAGGCGCGGCGAGGGCTCGCTGCCGCTCTTGCGATCCGCGCGCGCCTCGACCTGCGCATCGAAGTCGATCTCCTCGCCCTCGAACTGGCGCTTCTGCGGCTTGTCCTCGCCGCGCAGGGCCTCGAAACGGCGGCGCACGCTGCGGATCAGATGGGCATGGCGGCTGCGCACCCCGGCGACCCATTCATGATCGCCGACCGGCGCCTGCATTTCGTAGAGGTGGCACCAGTGGTGTCGCCAGGCACCGCGCCGGTAGTCCCACTCGTCATAGAAGGCGTCGGGCTGGGTGGTGACGCCTGCCGCCACATACTGTTCGACGCCATCGACCGGCTGCCACGCCCCCGGCCCGGCGGCATGCAGGGCTTCGGGCGGAATCGCGCCGAGATCCTGCAGCAGCGACTTCGCCGCCTCTTGCGCCGCCGGCGGCAGGGCGAGCAGATCGGCATATGGGTCGGGCACCTGCATCCCGGCTTCCGCCGCGAGCGGCGGGTAGTCGGCATTTTTCGCCGCGCCCGCCTTGCCATCCATCGCCGCCAGCACATTGAGGGCGCGCCGCAGCACGGCCGTCTCGCGTGCGATGCGCGCCGCCCGCACGCGGCGCGCGGCAAGCGGATCGAGCGCGCCGACGTGGGCGAAATTCGGCGTGTCGCCGGCGCCGACTCTTCGCAACTCCGCCATGCAGGCGAGGCTGTCGGCGGCCGTCGCCTGCGGCCGCGCCAAGTCGGCGGCCGTCGCCGCCAGTGCTGCCGGCCACGGCCCGCGCTGACGGGCGATTTCCTGCGCGAGGCCGGGCAGCTCGGCGGCGATGCAGGCTTCGAGGCGCATCGACTCGAACAACGCGAACCAGGCCAGCGCGCGCTCGCGGTCGGGCCATTGGCCCAGCTCGGGTTCGGGATCGATAGTGAAGGTGCCGAAGCGCGTCTGCGCCCAGAGCAGGGTTGCAATGATCTTGTACAGGCGCCGGTTGCCGGCCGCGTCGGACGCCGCATCGAGCCGTTCCGGCAGCCACAGGGTTTCGGTATCGGTCCAGGCCCTCTGGCCGCCGACCAACCGCAGCGGCCGGCCGTCCAGCGCCTGCAGGAAGCGCGACAGGCGGCCCTCGACCGCGCCGAATGAAACGCTGTCCTGCGACCGCAGCGCGCGGGCCCTGCTCGCCGCAGTGAACTCGTTCAGGGCCTTGCGCGTGGCGGCGAGCCCGCTGCAGTCATAGGCATCGAGACCGGCGCGCGCCCAGTCGTCGAGCTGCTCGCCAAGAGCGGCCGCCTGCTCGGCGGCAAGCGAGGCGATCAGCCAGCCGAGATCATCCGAGGTTTGCGCCGCGACGCCCGCCCAGTGCAGCACGCGCTCCTGCAGCGCGCGCGGCAGGGCTTCGAGTTGCGCCGCCGGCTCCGCCGCCGAACGCTGGCGCAGGGACAACAGCAGCAGTTCGTCGAGCCGCACTTCGAGCTCGTGCGCGAAGAGCTTGCGTTCGCTCATACAAACTCAGAAAACCGCGCTGATCAGGTCGTCCAGCGCGTCGCGGGTATCGGCTTCATCGGCCAGCGGGCGCGCGATGGCGGCGGTGCAGGCGACGGCCGGCGCCATGCCGCTGGCGATCAGTTGCGCGGCATGCACCAGCAGGCGCGTGCCGGCGCCCTCGTCGAGTCCGGCACCTTTCAGCTTGCGCGTCAGGCCGCCGAGCTTGACCAGCTTCTTCGCCGTATCGTCATCGACGCCGCCTTCGTGGCCGACGATGCGCGCTTCGATGTCGCCTTCCGGATAGTCGAAATCCAGGGCCACGAAACGCTGCCGCGTGCTCGGCTTCATCTCCTTCAGGACGCTCTGGTAGCCGGGGTTGTAGGAAATCACCAGCATGAAATCCGGCGGCGCCTCAAGGTACTCGCCGCGCTTTTCGACCGGCAGCGCGCGACGCGAATCGGTCAGCGGATGGATCACCACCGTGGTGTCCTTGCGCGCCTCGACGATCTCGTCGAGGTAGCAGATGGCGCCGGCACGCACGGCGGCGGTGAGCGGTCCGTCCATCCAGACGGTTTCGTCGCCGACGATCAGATAGCGTCCGACCAGGTCGGCGGTGGTCAGGTCGTCGTGACAGGCGACGGTGACCAGCGGCCGCTGCAGGCGCCAGGCCATGTGCTCGACGAAGCGTGTCTTGCCGCAGCCGGTGGGACCCTTGAGCATCACCGGCAGGCCGCTTTTGGCGGCGGCGGCAAAGACCTCCAGTTCATCGCCGGTGGCGTGGTAGTAGGGCTCGCTGTCGAGCCGCACCAGCGGCGTGGCGAGTGCGAGGGGAGCGGCGCGTCCGGTTGCTTGGGAGGCGTTCATACGGAACCTATTTCCCCTTGGCTTCCTTGGCCAGCTTGGCGTCGTCGGCCACACGCTTTTTCAGCTCGCGCAGCCGCGCGTCGACCTGCGACTGTTCGTAGAAGTTGCCGTCGCCGGACTTTTGCGCCAGCTCCAGTTGTTCCACCGCCGCCGGGAGCTGGCCTTGCAAGGCGTAGGCTTCGGCTTGCGCGCGATGCTGCAGCAGGCGCTTGCCGAGCACGGAATACGTCTTCGCCTGCATGGCATGCATGTGTGGGTCCGAGGGATAGCTCTGCAGATCGTCTTCGGTCACCCTGACCGCGTCCTGCGGCAGGCGGGCTTCCAGCAGCGATTCGACCAGGCCGTAGGCGATCGCGCGTTCCTGCGGAAAACGCGGCTGCGCGGCGCGCAGAATCCTGACCGCCCCCGCGGCATCGCCCTGTTTCAGCCGCAGTTGTGCGGCGAAGGTTTCGATCATCGGCGATACCGCTTTCAGGCGACGCAACTCGCCCAGTTCCTTCTCCGCAGCGGCGATGTTGCCGTCGCGCGCACGGGCCTGCGCCAGGCCATAGCGCATGGCCGCTTCGCTGCCGGCAAAGCTGCGATCCTTGAGCCGGGTCTCGAACTCCGTCACGGCATCGCGCGACGTGCCCTCCTGCGCGCGCAGCTTGGCCCGCACCAGCTGGAACTCGAGCGAATCGGTCACCTGCTTGTAGGGCCGGCCCTGGATCCGGTTGCCCATGTCGGCCAGGCGCTCGGTGGTCAGGGGGTGGGTCCGCAAATAGCCGGGGGCGTTATTCTCGTAGAGGCGGCCGAACTGCTGCAGGCGATTGAAGAAGCCGCTCATGCCGCGGATGTCGAAACCGGAGCGCTCCAGCAGGCCCAGTCCGATACGATCCGCCTCGCGCTCGAAGTCGCGCGAGTAGTTCAACTGGTTCTGGATCGCGGCGCCCTGCCCGGCCATGGCCGCGCCCACCGCCAGATCGGGACTGCTGCGGGCGGCGAGGATCGCCACCGCCAGGGCCAGCAAGCTGGTGATCTGGCCTTGTCCCGACTTGTTGATCAGGCGCGCCAGGTGACGCTGCGTGACGTGGGAGATTTCGTGCGCCAGCACCGAAGCCAGTTCGGATTCGGATGCCGCGGCGAGAATCAGCCCGCTATGCACGCCGATATAGCCGCCGGGCATGGCAAATGCATTAAGGGTGGGATCGCGCAGGGCGAAAAACTCGAATTCCTGACGTAGTTCCTGGCTCTGCGATGAGAGACGGTTGCCCAGCCGATTGAGATAGCTGGTGATCTCGGGATCGTCCAGCCAGGCAGGGTCGCGACGGATTTCGAGCATCACCGATTCGCCGATGCGACGCTCCATCGCCGGCGAAAACTCGGTTTGCGCCGCCTCGCCCAGATCGGGCAGGCCTTCCGCCACCGACAAGGGGGGGGCCGAAAGAATGCCGAAACCAAGGATCAGAGCGCTGGCAAGCGGATAAAATTTCATACCGCTATGATAGCGACTCCGCAAAAAACGAGTTGTGACAAGGTATTTCATGAAGCCTCCACTGACGCCTCCCGCTGCACCGCTGACCCACTTCGACGCCGCTGGCCAGGCCCATATGGTCGACGTCGGCGCCAAGTCCGAAACCACCCGCGTCGCGCGCGCGCAGGGCCACATCCGCATGGCGCCCGCCACCTTCGCCCTGATCGCCGGCGGCTCGGCGAAGAAAGGCGACGTGCTGGGCGTCGCCCGCATCGCGGCGATCCAGGGCAGCAAGCGCACCTCCGAACTGATTCCGCTGTGCCATCCGCTGGCGCTGACCCGCGTCGCCGTCGAGTTCACGCTCGACGCCGAACGCCACCGGGTGAGCATCGAAGTGACAGCGGAAACCGTCGGCCGCACCGGTGTCGAAATGGAAGCGCTGACGGCGGTGTCCGTCGGACTGCTGACCATCTATGACATGTGCAAGGCTGCCGATCGCGGCATGATCATCGAAGAGATTCGCCTGCTGGAAAAGGCTGGCGGCAAATCGGGACACTGGCTGGCAGATGCGGACCGCAAATGAACACGAATAACTCTCAACGCGCCGTGGCCTGGTGGCTGTTCGCCTGCTGCGCCATGGTGTTCCTGACCATGGTGGTCGGCGGCGTGACGCGCCTGACCCACTCGGGACTTTCCATCGTCGAGTGGAAGCCGCTGATCGGCGCCCTGCCGCCGCTTTCCCATGCCGACTGGATGGAACTCTTCGCCAAGTACCAGCAGACGCCGGAGTTCATCCAGCGCAATCACGACATGACGCTCGACGGCTTCCAGTTCATCTTCTGGTGGGAGTGGGCGCACCGGCTGCTGGGCCGCAGCATCGGCCTGGTGTTCTTCCTTCCCTACGCCTGGTTCCTGATTCGCGGCAAGCTGCGCGGCGCGCTGGCCGTCAAGGTGTTCGGCTTCTTCATTCTCGGCGGCCTGCAGGGTGCGATGGGCTGGTACATGGTCAAAAGCGGCCTGGTCGACGATCCGCGCGTCTCGCAGTACCGGCTCGCCGCACACCTGGGGCTGGCCTTCCTGCTGTTCGGCCTGATGGGCTGGACCGGGCTGGGCATGCTGCAGCCGCGGAAGGCGCAAGTCGGCGCTGGCGACACGCCGACTTCGCTCACGTTGCGTCTTGGCACCTGGCTGGTGGCGCTGGTGTTCGTCATGGTGCTGTCGGGCGCGCTGGTCGCCGGCATCCATGCCGGGCTGGCCTACAACACCTTCCCGCTGATGAACGGGCATTTCGTCCCGCCCGAGATCCTGATGGTGGAACCGCTATGGTTGAATTTCTTCACCAACATGGCCACCGTGCAGTTCGACCATCGCCTGATCGCGTGGCTGTTGATGGGCCTGATTCCCTGGTTTTCCTGGCGGACATGGAACGAAACGCCTTCCGCGCGGACGGCGGCGGTGGCGCTGACACTCTGGCTGGCGGTGCAGGTCAGCCTCGGCATCGCCACACTGCTGCTGCAGGTCCCGGTGGCGCTAGCCGCCACCCATCAGGCCGGAGCGATGGTGCTGTTCGGCCTGGTGCTGTGGACGAATCACGCGATCAGGCGCGCCTGATTCACTCGTAGCGAATTTCGAGGATATCGATTTCGCGCAAGCCCCCCGGGCTGTCGAAGTGCACCGTGTCGCCTTCGCGCGCCTTGAGCAGGGCGCGCGCCAGCGGCGAGATCCAGCTGATGCGGCCTTCCATCGCATTGGCTTCGTCGATGCCGACGATCTGGTAGGTGGCCTCCGCGCCGTCGGCATCGCGGACGGTGACGGTGGCGGCAAAAAACACCTGTTCGCAATTCTCCTGCTGCGCCGGATCGACGATCACCGCCGACTCCAGGCGCTTGCTCAGGAAGCGAATGCGCCGGTCGATCTCGCGCAGCCGCTTCTTGCCATAGATGTAGTCGCCGTTCTCCGAGCGGTCGCCATTGCCGGCGGCCCAGGACACCACCTGGACCATGGCGGGACGCTCGACCTTGACCAGGTGCTCGAACTCGGCGCGCAAAGCGGCATGTCCGCGCACCGTCATGTAGTTCTTGGTGCCGGCGGGAATGCCGGACTCAGGCGCTTCGTCCTCGTCCTCATCATTCGATTCTTTGACAAAAGCCTTGTTCACGTGATGGAAATAGCCAACAAAAATTAAATGTTAACATTCAAAGCATGACAAATTCCGCCGCCCCGACGCCACAGCGCCCGCTTTCCACCGTGCTCATCTTCGCCGCGCTGATCGTCTGCGTGGCGATGGGCATCCGCCATACCTTCGGCCTGTTCCTGACGCCGATGAGCATGGAGCACCAGTGGAGCCGCGAAGTATTCTCCTTCGCCCTGGCGTTGCAGAACCTGATGTGGGGCGCGACGCAGCCCTTCGCCGGCTGGCTGGCCGACCGCTACGGCGCGCGGCGCGTGCTGTGGGGCGCCAGCATCCTCTATGCACTGGGCCTGGTCGGCATGGCTTACTCGGCGACCGGCAGCGGCCTCGCCGCCAGCGCCGGCCTGATGATCGGCGCGGCGCAAAGCGGCTGTACCTACAGCGTGGTGTTCGCCGCGATGGGCAAGCTGGTGCCCGACGCCAAGCGCGGCTGGGCGATGGGCGTGGTGGCCGCGGCCGGCTCCTTCGGCCAGTTCCTGATGATCCCGGTGGCCTCGGGTCTGATCGGCGGCATGGGTTGGTTCGGCACCCTGCTGGTGTTCGCCGCCTCAGCCCTGCTGATCGTCCCGCTCGGCGGTGCATTGACCAAGGGCTTGGTAGCCGGCGCCTCGGGCCACGGCCAGACGGCGCGCGAGGCGCTGGGCGAGGCCATGCGCGAGAAAAGCTTCGTCCTGCTGATCGCCGGCTATTTCGTCTGCGGCTTCCAGGTGGTGTTCATCGGCGTGCATTTCCCGACTTACCTGATCGACAAGGGCATGGGCGCCGAAGTCGGCATGACCGCGCTGGCGCTGATCGGCCTGTTCAACGTGTTCGGCAGCTACAGCGCCGGCCACCTCGGCAACCGCCTGCCCAAGCGCCATGTGCTGGCCGGCATCTATGCCGCGCGCAGCGTGGTGATCAGTCTGTTTCTCTGGACGCCGCTGTCCGCCGTCAGCGTCTATCTGTTCTCGGCCGCGATGGGCCTGCTCTGGCTGTCCACGGTGCCGCTGACCAACGCGATCGTCGCCCAGGTGTTCGGCGTGCGCTTCCTCGGCATGCTCTCCGGACTGGTGTTCTTCAGCCACCAGGTCGGCAGCTTCCTCGGCGTCTGGCTCGGCGGCAAGCTGTTCGACGCCACCGGCGCCTACGACACGGTATGGGGCATCTGCATCCTGCTGGGCATCCTCTCGGCATTGATCCACCTGCCGATCGACGAGCGCAGCCTCGAATCGCGGCGACTGGCCACCGCAAGCTGAGCCCCTATTCCAGCGGCAATCAGGTCAGCAGTCGGCGCCGGTCACACGGCGAGTCACCGGCGCATGGTATGACGAAATAGACAGACGGCGCTGACGGGATATTCCCGCGCGGGAGATTCGTCCCCGTTGCTGCCGTATTCCCCCAGATCGCTGGCACGGTATTCGCTGCGACAGGCATGAGCTACCTTTCCCTAGGAGAACATCATGCCTGTACTACCGAGCGGACGCCGTATCGAATTTTCCCTGGATCGTTTCCACGCCCTGCTCGGGCAGATGGAACTCGACCGCGCTTTCGTCATCGCCGACGCCTTGCACGATCCCGACGACCTGTTATTGGTTCTGGATGCGGTTCATTTCACCCTGGAGGGCGGCAAACCCTACTTTGCCGACTACGTCGCCGCCGATTGGGAATCCCGGGCCACCGACTGGAGTCTTGCCGATCGCGACGCGCTGCGCACCTGGTTCAATTCCGACTCGGCCCGCTTCCACCGCACCCAGGCCATTGAAGGCATCAAGTCGTTACTGCTCGAAGTGGCAACGGACTACATGCCGCAACCCAAAGTCGCATGCAATCAGTTGTCCATCTAATAGAAATGAACGTGGAATCAAGCGGCAACAAATCGGGAAAACTTCGCCGGAGCGCGGCAAGAATTGCCATGGCGATTTCCCATGCCGCCGCATTCTGCGGAATAACAGCCCCAAACACCCCGTATTCAGTGGATTCCTTTCGGTTGTCAACGGCTGGCACGCAGGTTGCTGAGTAGAGCCCAGGATCACAACGAGTAGAGGTCCGGGCCTAGCCGCTTCGGACAGGAAGCCGAAGCCGCAAAGCGCACCTCAGAACGTTTAGCCAGGAGAATCGCCATGTCACAAGTCATCAACACCAACGTCGCGTCGCTGAATGCTCAGCGCAACCTGAACCGTTCTCAGGGGGATCTGGCCACCTCGCTGCAAAGGCTATCCTCCGGCTTGCGGATCAACACCGCCAAGGATGACGCCGCCGGCCTGGCGATCTCCGAACGCATGACCACACAGATTCGCGGCCTCGATCAAGCGCGGCGTAACGCCAACGACGGCATCTCGCTGGCGCAGGTGGCGGAAGGTGCGCTCCAATCGTCGGCGGACATCCTGCAGCGAGTCCGGGAACTCTCCGTGCAGGCAATGAACGCCACCAACTCCTCTACCGACCGGGCGGCGCTCAACGGCGAAGTTCAACAGCTCGTGCAAGAACTCCAGCGCGTGGCCAGCACCACGGAGTTCAACGGCCAGCGACTCCTGGACGGTTCATTTACGTCGGCGGTGTTCCAGGTCGGCGCCAACGCCAACCAGACCATCACCGCGACGTCCAGCAATTTCCAGACGACCACTTACGGCAACTATCGCATCGGCGCACTGGCTGCAACCACCCAGACCGGCTTCGGCGATCTGACCAAGGGCGCGACCGCCAATGCCACGCGCACCCAATTCAGCGCCCAGGGCGACAACTCGTCGATCGCCACAGCCGGTACGCTGACCGTCAATACCGCCAGCGGCACCACCGACCTCAATTATTCCCAGGGCGCCTCCGCCTACGACGTGGCCACCACGATCAACGGTGCGGGGCTCGGACTTCGCGCCAGCGCAACCACCCAGTTCGTACTGGGCGCCAATGACGGCGGTGGCGGCGGTGGATTGCAGGCCAACACAACCTATTCATTCTTCCTCGCCACCGACGTTACCAATCCTGGAGGCAGTGTGGCGCCGGCCGCTGGCTTCACGGCAGTTTCATTCACCACCGGCGGTTCCTCCGGTGCGGTTGGCGCCGCCGATGAGTTGAACGCAGCGGCCCAGGCCTTCAACGACGCCTCCGGCAAGACCGGATTTACGGCCAGAGTCGTCAAGACGGATAACGGCAAATTTGGGCTCCTGGTCACCAGCGAGACCGGCATCGACCTGCGCATCAACAATACCTCCGCAGCCGGCAACGACGTCAGTCTGGAAGACACCAGCGTCATCAACGGCAGCACTGCCGCGGTCACTCCGGCAACCCACGCCACGGTCATGACTGCCGCCGCCGCAACCACCTGGGTGAATGGCGCGGGCTACTGGATCACCGGTCAGCTCGACATCGACTCGGAAAAATCCTTCTCGATCACGGACAGCGCCGGCGATCCCGGCGGCTTCATGATCGCCGCCGGCACGCCTTCCGCCGCGCAACTGCAACGGACGGCTGACCTCGATGTCAGCACCACGGATTCGGCACAGAGGACAATTTCGATTGCCGACTCCGCGCTGGGCGCCATCAACAGCCAGCGCGCCCGATACGGCGCACTGCAGTCGCGCTTCGAATCGACCATCGTCAATCTGCAAACCACGTCCGAAAACCTCAGCGCCTCGCGCTCCCGCATCCGCGACGCCGACTTTGCGGCAGAAACCGCCACCTTGACGCGCAACCAGATTCTCCAGCAAGCAGGCACGGCGATGCTGGCACAAGCCAACGCGCTACCCAATCAAGTGTTGCAGTTGCTGCAGCGTTAAACCTTTCCGGCTTTCGCCGGCCCGCCTGACGGGCTGCAATGTATCTCTCCGGCCCGTTCATCGGGCCGGTTCCATTTTTGGCGACCGGATTTTATTGCTAAAGTTTTTCTTCAGACGCCCGATAACTGTCCCAAGAGCGACTTCGCTCGGCACCTGTCGGTCAACAAAATAGCGGCATGACAGGGATTCATCTACCTGATTCGTAAGGAGATATGCATGTCTTCCGTTATCAATACCAACGTTGCGTCATTGAACGCACAGCGTAACCTCGGCGCGTCGAGCATGACTCTGTCGCAGTCGCTGCAGCGACTTTCTTCTGGCCTGCGCATCAACAGCGCAAAAGACGACGCAGCCGGACTTGCGATTTCCGAGCGTTTCACTTCCCAGATTCGAGGCCTCGACCAGGCCCGCCGCAATGCCAACGACGGCATCTCGCTGGCGCAAACCGGCGAAAGCGCGCTCCAGTCTTCGGGCGACATCTTGCAGCGCATTCGCGAGCTGGCAGTTCAGTCGGCCAACGCCACCAATTCGTCGAGCGACCGCGCCGCGCTGAACTCCGAAGTCCAGGCGCTGAGCGCGGAACTCCAGAGAATCTCGGCCAGCACCGAGTTCAACGGGCTGAAGCTGCTTGATGGCTCCTTCTCGTCGGCAAAATTCCAGGTGGGTGCCAACGCCAACCAGACCATCACCGCGACGTCCAGTAACTTCCAGACCAACAACTACGGAAACTACCGGATCGGCGGGGTTGCTGCCACGTCCCAGGCAGGATTCGGCGACCTGGTTCAGGGCGCAACGGTCGATGCCAACCTGACGCGCGTCACCACCGGCAACGTTTCCGCGATTTCCGGCGCCGGCACTCTGACCATCAAGAACGGCAACGGTTCGTCTGTCATTAACTATGCAATTGGCGCCAGCGCCTCGGATGTCGCCGCGTCGGTCAACAACGCCGCGACCGGTGTACGCGCCTCGGCCATTACCCAGTTTGTGCTGGGTGCCGATGACGCCGCAGGCGCCGTCGCGACGGGCGGCTTTGCCCAGAACACGACTTACAGCTTCATGCTCGCCACCGACACCAACTCGCCAGCAGCCGCCGCTGCGCCGTCCGGAGGCTTCACGACGGTATCCTTTACCACCAGCGGCGACACCGCCGCCGACGTCGTTTCCACTGCCGAGCAGTTGAACGCCGCCGCCCAGGCATTCAACGACGCGGCGGGCAAGACCGGCTTTACGGCGACCATCGTAAAAACCGACAACAGCAGATACGGGCTGTTGCTGACCAGCGAATCCGGCAAGGATCTGCGCATCAACAATATTTCGGGAGCGACCGGAAACGGCGTGGTGGTCGAGGATACCAATGTGCTCGACGGATCGACGGCCACGGCATCGAATGCCTCCGGCACGTTGGTGATTGCCAGTAACGCCGACAGCACCTCCTGGACGGCGGCCAACGGCGCCTGGATCACCGGCCAGGTGCTGTTCGATTCCGACAAGGCGTTCTCGGTCACCGACAGCGTCGGTACAGCTGCGGCCGGCTGGCTGGACAGCACCAATGCGTCGGCAGGTCAGTTGCAGACGGTTGCCCGGATCGACATCAGTACCGTCGATAGCGCCCTGCGCAGCTTGTCGATGGTCGATTCGGCGCTGTCGATCGTGAATAACCAGCGCGCCCGTTATGGCGCCCTGCAGTCGCGTCTCGAAAGCACCATCACCAATCTGCAGGCGACTTCTGAAAATCTCTCGGCCTCGCGCTCGCGTATCCGTGATGCCGATTTCGCTCAGGAAACTGCCAACCTTACCCGCGCCCAGATTCTGCAGCAGGCGGGGGTGGCGATGCTGGCGCAGGCCAATGCACTGCCGAATCAGGTTCTGACACTGCTTCGCGGTTAAGCGACAAGGCTAGACTGAGCGGCGTTGAGCTTTGAGCTGGAGAATTCCTTGACTAGCTCAACGCCGACACCAAGGAGATACAGATGAGCATTCAATCCTTGAACGGGGCCGTTGGCGGTACGCCACCACCCGCGCAGACCAGGAGTAGTCCTGCGCCTGTAGCGGATGCTGTGGTCAAGCTGCCCGAGGCACCCGTACAACAGTCGGCACCGAAAGCCCCGCAGCAAGCCCCTGAACAGACGATCACGCAGGCACTGGAAAAACTCAAGGCAGCCTTGCCGTCCAGAGCCAGTGCGCTCCAGTTCTCGGTCGATGACACATCGGGAGACACCATCGTCCGGGTGGTGGACAGCGAAACCGGCGATGTAATCCGCCAGATTCCCTCCAAAGAATTGCTGGAAATCGCTCGCGCCATCGACAAGATGCAGGGAATGTTGCTGAAGCAAAAAGCCTGATAAGGCCGTAGCCGACCAAGATATTCAAAAGGCCCGCCGCGAGCGGGCCTTTTTCTTGCATATATCTCGGGGTAAGCTGTAATCGGTAGTTCAGGGTTTGCATGCAGGCTGCCGCCGCGGGGTGCTTCAGCGGCTAGGCTCGCAAGTGGAAGTGAAGGCTGTTTTTAAGATTGTTTACTGACGGCCGTTATATCCGTCAACGCAAAGGAAGTCGCCATGGCAACTATTTCATCTGCAGGCATCGGCTCGGGACTTGACGTCAACGGCCTGGTCAGCAAACTCATGGCCGTCGAATCGCAGCCGCTGGAAGTGCTGAACACCAGAGAGGCCAGTTATCAAGCCAAGCTGTCGGCGTATGGCAGCCTGAAAGGTGCGCTTGCGTCATTACAGACCTCTGCCCTGGCCCTGACCTCGACAACGCTGTTCAAATCGATGTCCGCCACGTCGGCGAATACGTCGGTGGTTTCTGCCAGCGCCAACACCGCTGCATCGGCGGGAACCTATGCGGTAAAGGTGATCCAGAGAGCTCAGTCGCATGTGATTGCCTCCCAGGCCTTCGCACTTGATGCCACCACAATTACCACCAGCGACATCAGCACCATCGACGGCAAGCTCAAGATCGAACTCGGCACGTTCAGCGGCGGTACGTTTACCACCGACCCTGACAAGACGCCGGTCACCATCGACATCGACGCCACCGCATCCACCTTGCCAGAGATCCGGGATGCCATCAACGACGCCAATGCGGGCGTAAAGGCGAATCTTGTGTATGTCGGGGCGGCCGGTTACAAGCTCACGGTGACATCGACCGAAACGGGAGAAAAGAACAGCATCAAGCTCACGACAATGGACGCGAACGATGTCGTGCTGACCAACAATACCGACCTGGCCAAGCTGTCCTTCGATCCCGAGGCGACCGCGGGAAACGGCAATGAATTCACCTTCGATCCGGTCAGTGGCATTGCCCAGGATGCGAGTTTCACGATTGACGGTATCGGATTGACGAGGACGACAAACTCGTTTTCCGACGCGATTACGGGCGTCACGCTCACGCTTGGCGACGTTCTCGACACCAGCACCACGCTGACGATCGCCAAGGACGGGACGTCCGCCAAGAGCACGATCACGAGCTTCGTAAAAAACTACAACGACCTGAATACCGCGTTGCGCGGCATGATCGCCTACAACGCGGACACCGGCCAGAAGTCGGTGTTGACCGGCGATAGCGGCGCCCGCAGCCTGCAGAACGCGTTACGCGACATGATCAACTATCGGCCGGCAGGCAGTACCGGCGTCGCTCGCAGCCTTTCCGATCTTGGTGTCGAGTTGCAGCGCGACGGATCCCTGGTGTTCACGTCGACCAAGTTCGACACTGCTCTTGCCGCGTCGTCGAGCGACGTGAGTACGCTGTTTTCCTCGACCTCCGCCTCGTCCCAAGGCATTGCGGTGCGGATGTATTCGACTCTCGAAAGCATGTTGTCGAGCACAGGCCTTGTCGCCAGTCATACGGATGGAATCACAAGCAGCATCAAGGACCTGGGCAACCGGCGAACCACACTGGAAAGGCGTCTGGCGCAGATCGAGGCGCGCTACCGCAAGCAGTTCAACAGCCTGGACAGCCTGGTTGCGAGCATGCAGGCCACATCACAATATCTGACTCAGCAGCTGGCGAGCCTTTCCAGCACCACCACGAAATAACTCGTCGAGGAGACATTGATGTTTGTTACTTCCAGCAAACCGATTGATGCCTATAGCAAGGTTGGCCTAGAAACCGGTGTCGATGGCGCCAATGCCTATAGGTTGATCACGATGCTGCTTGACGGTGCCGTTTTCTCGCTTGGGCGGGCTGCCCAGGCGATCAAGGACAAACGAATCGACGAAAAGGGCAAGGCGATTACAACCGCAGTAGACATCATCTCCTCCGGCCTGCAGGCAAGCGTTAACCTTGAGGCCGGGGGAGAGATCGCCGAACGTCTGAATTCGCTTTACGACTATATGTGCACCCGTCTGCTCTATGCCAATTTGCACAGTGATTTGGCTGCTATTCAAGAGGTATCCAGCCTGCTCGGAGAGATCAAAGCGGGCTGGGAGGAAATAGCCAATGATCCTGCCGTAGCTTCCCGCAACAAGGGTGCCGCATGATGGCTACGATGTGCCAGATGCCTTCCCAAATTCAACTCTACGAAGAAATGAGCCTGCTGTCTTCGCGCATGGTCGAGGCGGCACGCGCCAGCGATTGGGATAACCTGATCGAGCTCGAGCAAGGCGTTACCAGTTTGCGCAACGCCTTGATGGCGACCCCGGAGGATGGCAGCGCGCCCGGCACCGATTTGGACCGCAAGCGCAGTCTGATCCAGCGCATCCTTGAAGACGATGCGGAAATACGCCGCCACACGGAACCCTGGATGGAACATGTGCGCCAGTTTCTCGGCGACAACGCACGCCGTCGCGATGTTCAGAAGGCCTATGCGGCCGGGGCTGGAGAGCCCGCTCCCGGCAGCTTCGGAGCGTAAACCGCTGCTAGCGGAGGTTGTCGGCATGCATGCCTCGCCTCCTTCAGCAATCTGGAAAGCGCCGTGGTACTGATCCCCAATGATGTTGGCGTCCGCATGCGGATGCAGACCGAGGCATCTGTGCAACCGATTGCACCGGTCAGCGAGATCCCCGCCGACCTGACCGAACTTCGCCCCGGACAGGCTTTTTCCGCGCGAATTCAGGAAGTCCTGCCGGAGAACACCTATAAAGCGCTGGTGGCAGGCCGGAGCTTGACGCTGGCCCTGCCTGAGGGCGCCAAGACCGGTGACACGCTGGAGTTGGTCGTAGTCGATCGCACGCCGCGTCTGATCGTCGCCCAGCTCGCCGACAAAGGCGGTCTCCCGGGAGCGGCAACCGCCGCCAATTCGCAATTTGCAAGCCTGTCGCCGGCTGCGCAACTGATCGGCGCTCTGCTGGCACGCGATGGAGCGCCCCCACCCGCAGCGCTCACACGAGGACAGCCATTGCTCGCCGAAGCCTCCACCGACATGGCCAAGATGGCTGCCGACCTCGCGCCACAACTGGCCAAGGCTGTCAGCCAAAGCGGGCTGTTCTACGAGGCCCACCAAGTCCAGTGGGTGATGGGTCAGCGCCCACTCAACGACCTGCGTGCCGAACCGCAGGCGAAGCATTCGCCTGCGGAAAATGCCTCCAAGCCTGCACAGGAACCCGGTGGCCTCGCTGCTCGCTCCATCTCTACCGGACGTTCGACTCAGGCTGCCGGACCGATGGTGCTCCTGCAAAACCTGTTCGGTGCAGAAGAAACTCGCCCACAAACCGGCGCGCAAGTGACGACGACGCCCAATCCGGCCCAGATCGTTCCCGAAGACCTGCGACCACTGGTACAGCAGCAGCTCGATGCCGCTGCGACGCAGCGTCTCGCCTGGCATGGCGAAATCTGGTCGGGCCAATCGCTGGACTGGCAGATCGAACCAGACGACCAGCGCGCGGACAGCGCGCAGCCGGATGGAGAAAGAAACTGGAGCACATCCCTGCGCCTTGTCACGCCGCGGCTGGGATCAATCGACGCGCGATTGAATCTGTCGCCGCAGGGAGTGAGAATAACCATTGACGCACCCACCGGTACGAGTGCTGCGGATCTCCGCAATGCCTCGCCGTCTCTGGAGAAAGCGATGGCGGCGGCTGGCGTGCCGCTGCTTGCCCTGCAGGTGACGCATGACAGCCAGGAGTGAAGATGGCGAACAGCGCGCGCTTGCCGTCGCGCTGAAATACGCTCCTGGTGATTCGGCGCCGACCGTGGTAGCAAAGGGGCGAGGATTGATCGCCGAAGAGATCATCTCGCGGGCACGCGAACACGGCGTTTTTGTGCATGAATCCCCCGAGCTGGTGGCATTGTTGTCCCAGGTCGATCTTGACGGCCAAATTCCTCCGCAACTGTATGTGGCGGTTGCCGAGCTTCTGGCGTGGATATACCAAGTAGAACGTGAAGGCGGATCAGCGGATGGTCTGGTTGCGGGAAAACTCAGCTAAAATCGCAACTCTGAGTGTTCCTGTCCCTGCATCTATTGAGCAATGAGCGGTACTGAAGCCGACAACCCTCCCGGTCCGGAAACTCCTTCGCCGACCGCGCAGCCGACCGCCGCGCAAAAAATGGCGGCGGAGCTCCTGTCCACTGACGAATTCAGTCAGTACATGCTGAATACCAAGAGCGAAATGTTTGCGGTCTTTCGCGGGATGGTCGAGCACGTTTCGCAGGTAACCATGTTTTTCAACGAAGGCCGCGACATGGTGCTGACCAGCATGATCAGCTACCATGACGATGGCCTTTATTTGGACCTCGGCGCCAGTACGGAGATGAACCGGAAGGCGCAGGAGGCACAAAAGCTCTTCTGCGTCACGCAGCTTGACAAGGTCAAGGTCCAGTTCATCCTGCGCGGCGTGAAGCGCGTTGAAACCAAAGACGGGCCAGCTTTCTTCGCCGCTCTGCCCGATAGCGTGCTGCGCCTGCAACGCCGCGAATACTACCGCTTGGCGACGCCCATCGCGCGCCCCCTGAAATGCACCATCACATTCTCTAGCGCCAGTGGCGAGCGCCGAACCATCGACGCCCATATCGGCGACATCAGCGGCGGCGGACTGGGCGTAATTTCGATCCCGCTCGATATCCCGCTCGAACCTGGCCTGGAGCTGAGCTGCAAGATCGACCTGCCTGAAGTCGGTGTGGTGACGGGCACGGTCGTGGTGCGCAGCGTATTCGAATCGGTAACGCGTAGCGGCACCAAGTCCAAGCGTGCCGGCTGCGAGTTCGTGAAACTGCCGGGGCCGATGTTGACCCTGATTCAGCGTTACATCATCAAGGTCGAACGTGAACGCAAGGCTCGCGAATCAGGCATGACCTGACTGGACCGACTGCTTCGGCCCTGCGTCGCCGTTCCACCAGAGCCGACTCTCACTGGTTTGTCCGGTAGCACCGCTTAGTTGCGGCCGCTGCGCTTAACGCCGGTGATACCGGCGTTAGCCTTCACTGAAGCTGCGCCTTCATAGAGCGGCATCACTTCGGGCAGGTGTTTTTCGATTTCCTTGATTCGATGATCGCCCGCCGGGTGGGTTGACAGAAACTCCAGCGGCGCCTTCTTGTTGGCCGCTGCCATCTTCTGCCACAAACTTACCCCGGCACGCGGGTCGAAGCCGGCCCTGGCCGCGAGATCGAGTCCGACCACATCCGCTTCGGTCTCGTCGTCGCGCGAAAACTTGAGCGACAGCAGGTTGCCGCCCAACTGGAAGGCGCCGGCATAACGACCGCCACCGACCAGTTCGCCCAGCAGGTTGGCCCCCAGTCGGGTGATCTGGCTCTTCGCCATGCGCTCGCGCGCATGCTCGCGCAGGGCATGGGCAATCTCGTGACCCATCACCATTGCCGCTTCGTCATCCGTCAGCTTGAGCGTATCGAGAATCCCCATGTAGAAGGCAATCTTTCCTCCTGGCATGCAGAACGCATTGATCTGTTTTGAACCAATTACATTGACTTCCCATCGCCACTGGCGGGCGCGTGGATTGAATCGATCCACGAACGGTATCATGCGGGCCGCGATCGCCCGCAGCCGTTTCACCTGAGGATGATCGTCCGGCCCGAGCGCGCCCTTGGCGGATGCCTGACGCTTCAGTTGTTCATATTCCTGCGCAGCCTGCCTTTCGAGCGTGCCGGCCGGCACCAGATTGCGCACTCTGGACGGTTTGCCTACGTCAACACCGTCAGCGCGCGCCTGCCAGCCGAAGGCGAGCAACGCCAACAGCATCAGCGCGCGCGTCGTCGCTCTACGCGCTGAAGTGCTCTGCACGCCTGGGAATCTCCTGCGGGAGCAGGCATCCGCTGCGCGAGCCGGCATCACTCGCCTTCGCCTCCCAGAATCGCAAGCAGATGTTCCAGCAGTTGCGCGAGCTCTCCGCACATCAAGGTGAAATTGGCCGCGAACAGGTCGTCCGCATTCTCGGACTGACGCTCGGCATCCTCTTTCAGCAAGTCCAGAAATGCCAATCGCTTGATCTGCAACTGCTCAGTCAGCACAAACGAAATGCGATCGTTCCAGGTCAGTGCCAATCGGGTGGCCGACTTGCCGCCGGCAATGTGACTGCGCACATCATCGCTGTCGAGGTTGTGGCGCGCGTATCGCACGGCGGCACGCTCTTCTGCCGTGGCGCGCAGTTCGCAATCGCGATCAATCGTAAAACTGCCGGGAGCCTCTCCCGCTGCCAACCACTGCGTCATGGCGGTTGCCGGAGCCAGCTGTGTCTTGAGCAAAGTGACGGGCAAATCGCCCAGAGAAAGTTTGAGATGCTCCATCACTTCGTCGGCACGTGTACTCGACGATGCGTCCACCAGCAACCAGCGGTTGATCGGGTCGATCCAGACGTAGGTGAGACCACGCTTGACGAATGCGCGCGGCAGCAGTTCTGCTTCGAGCTGATCGATCACTTCGCGCACCTGCTTGCGTCCTGGCTTATAGCCTTGTGCTGCCTCGATTTCGGTCAGCTTTGCCTGGGCGTACTGACGTACCACTGAGGCCGGCAGCAATTTCTGCTCGACGCCCAGGGCTATCAGCTGCTGATGTTCCACCGAAAAAACCAATTCGCCTTCGTTGCCGCGGGGGGGAACCCAGCCGCGCGCCACACGGTCGGTCGCACCGCAACCCGCAAAAATTCCTTTGTGCAGGGCGGCCGTTAGGGATTCGGTGGGATAGTCCCAGCCGGAGGTGAGCCTGAAAATCTGGAGATTTCGGAACCACATAGGATAAAAATTCTACCTTTCAGAAAATGGAAATGCCGGTTTCGCCTCAAGGCGAAACCGGCATTGGCAGGGATGCCCGACTGTGGGCTATCAGCCTACAGGATCATGCTGAACCTTGACCCCAACCAACAGTTGCATATTACCGTCGTTCAGTACTTGGTAAGTCTGACCATCGACTATGGTGGTTCCGGCGTTGACCCAGTGCTGCGCGTCGGTCATCTTCACCGTATCGTTGGCGTCGCCCTGGATCATCAACTGAACATGGCCCGCGCCGGTCTGGTCATTCACCACCAGATCATGCTGTCCAAACTTCTCGACAGCCTTGGCGTCCAGGGTCAGCACGTCACCGTGACCACCGTTGCCGGACAGGTCGATCCGAGCCAAGCCTTCCAGAGTCACCCTGGTCGGATCGATGGTTGTCAGATCCAGTTTCTGATCGAAGCCCTGGCTGATCTGCAACCAGACGTCGGCCATGGCGTGCGCGCTGCCATCCGCTGTCGAGTAGGACGACTCAAGACCGATCCAGTTGCCGTTGTCGAACTTCGACGTATCCTGGGCGCCAAGATCGAGTTGCACGATGCCCAGCGCTTCCAGATCCTTCAACTCGCCGGCCTGGGTCAGACCATCCTGGTTGGCGTCCTGCCAGACCCTCAACTCGCTGAAGCTCGTATCCTGCGCGTTGATGAGCCCGTCGGTGTTGGTGTCGAGTGCCGCCAAGGCCTGGTAGCCATCCTTGGCCGTCGTGCCATCCGCCAACCGCGTCGCCTCGCCAAACAGTTCGCTGCCGTCGTTGATCTTGCCGTCATGGTTGCGATCGAGCGCCAGGAAGCCATCCGATGCCGATACCCAGCCAACCGACTGCGTCTGTCCGGACGCCGTCAGGTCGAAGCTGACACCCGCATTGATACCCACCGTATGCACGCCATCACCGTTCAAATCGAGGATCAGAGGCGTTACGGTACCGCCGCTGGCGGTCATCAGAGCGTTCTTTTGATCGGCATCCATCGCCGCCAGTTGCGCACTGGTGAAAGATTCAGCCTGGGTTGGCGACATCGCGGCAAGTTGCGTGGTCGTGAACCCTCCCGCCACGTTCCCCGTCATGGAGGCAATTTGCTGGCCGGTGAATCCCGCAACCTGGGTCGCCGTCATCGCCGCAATATCCGTGGTCTCGAATCCCCTGACCTGAGCGGTGGTCATCGCGGTGATCTGCGCTGAGGTCACGCCGGGAATCTGAGTTACTTCGAGGGCGGCAATCTGGCTGGTGCCCAAACCGAGAATCTGATCCGTGGTGATCACCCCGATCTGCGTAGTCGTCAGCACGGCAATGTCGCTGGTCTCGATCTTGGCGATCTGCGCCGTGGTCAATACGACGAGGTCATCTGTGTCCAACACCACGATCTGGGTCGTCGTCAAGGCAACAACCTGCGCAGTCGTCAGGCTTGGCACCTGATCCGTGGTCAAGGCAACGATTTGGGTCGTGGTGAGGGCAGCAATATCCGTTGTCTCCAACTTCGAGACTTGATTTGCCGTCAGCGCCGCAATGTCGGTCGTCTCAATCGCTGCCACCTGCGTCGTCGTCAGTGCCGCAATCTGTGCCGTGGTCAGGCTACTGATCTGATCGGAACTCAGCCCAACGATCTGCGTCGTGGTAAGTGCCGCGATATCCGACGTCTCGAACTTCGCGATCTGTGCATTGGAGAGCGCCGCAATGTCCGTGGTCTCAAGCGCGACGATTTGCGTCGTGGTCAAGGCCGCGATCTGTGCAGTGGTCAGACCACCCATTTGAACCGTGGTCAGCGCGGCTATCTGAGTCGTCGTCAGCACCGCAATGTCCGAGGTCTCCAGCTTGGAGATTTGCGCGGTGGTTAGGGCGGCGATGTCAGTCGCTTCGATGGCCGCCACCTGAGTCGTCGTCAGATACGGGATCTGGCCAGTCGTCAGCCCCTGAATCTGATCCGAACTCAGCGCGACAATCTGCGTCGTGGTCAGCACCGCGACCTGATCCGTGCTCATTCCAAGAATCTGATCCGTACTCAAGGCACCCAACTGCGTGGTGGTCAGCAACGCCAGATCGGTGGTCTCTATCGCCCTAACCTGGGCGCTGGAGAGTGCGGCGATATCAGATGTCTGAAGCACTCCGACCTGAGTCGTGGTCAAGGCCGCAATCTGAACCGTGTTGAAGCCCGCAATCTGAGACTCCGTCATGGCGACGATCTGCGTCGTCGTCAGCACAACCAAATCAGTAGTCTCGATCCCCTTGACCTGTGCGCTGGTCAGCGCGGCGAGATCGGATGTCTGGAGCGCTCCGACCTGCGTCGTGGTAAGTGCCGCGATCTGGGCCGTACCAAATCCAGGCATCTGATCGGTGGTCAGCGCCACGATTTGCGTCGTCGTCAGTTGCGCGAGATCCGTCGTTTCGATCCCTCTGACCTGGACGCTGGTCAGCGCAGCAATATCCGACGTCTGCAGGCTGACGATTTGGGTCGTAGTGAGGGCCGCAATCTGCACTGTGCTCAGCTTCGGAATCTGATCGGTAGTCAGAGCGACGATCTGCGTTGTGGTGAGTTCAACCAGATTCGTAGTACTGATGTTGCTGATCTGCGACGTCGTCAGCGCAGCGACATCCGTGGTTTCGAATACAGCAATCTGCGTCGTGGTCAATGCACCGATGCCCGCAGCACTGATTGCGGCCACCTGGTCGGTCGTCAGAGCCGCAATGTCGGTCGTATTCAACTCCACCACCTGGGTTGTGGTCAAAGCCGCAATGCCTGCAGTGGAGATCGCCTGGAACTGCGTCGTCGTGAGCAACAACAAGTTCGTGGTGGTGAGCGCTGCAACCTGCGCACCCGACAGTGCCGCTATATCCGACGTTTCGAGAGCCCCAGCCTGCGTTGTAGTCAGCACGTCAATCTGGCTAGTCGTCAGTCCGGGTATCTGGTCGACAGTCAGCGCCGCAATCTGCGTCGTGGTGAGCACAGCCAAATCGGTAGTGGTAATGGCTCTTACCTGGGCGCTCGACATTGCCGCGATATCCGAAGATTCAATCGCCGCTATCTGGGTTGTGGTCAGTGCCGCTATCTGACCAGTACTCAATCCAGGTACCTGATCCGTCGTAAGGGCGACAAGCTGCGTCGTGGTCAGGCGGACAAGATCCGTCGTCTCGATGGCCCTGACCTGCGCACTCGTCAGCGCGGCGATATCCGATGTCTCGATTACCGCGAACTGCGTCGTGGTCAAGAGCGCAATCTGATCCGTGCGCAATCCCGATATCTGATCCGTCGTCAGCGCGGCTATCTGCGTCGTCGTAATGGCGGCAAGGTCGGTAGTTGAGATGGCTCTTAGCTGCGAGCTACTCAACGAGGCGAAGTCAGAGGTTTCCATTGCCACGATCTGCGTGGTCGTCAAGGCGGCGACCTGCGCCGTACTAAGCCCGATCACCTGATCGCTCATCAAGGCCACAATTTGCGTCGTGGTAAGTTGCACCAAGTCGGTCGTCTCGATTCCCCTGACTTGCCCGCTGGTCAGCGCCGCGATATCCGACGTTTGCAGCGCCGCAACCTGCGTTGTAGTCAGTCCAGCAATCTGCCCGGTACTGAACGCAGGTATCTGATCGGTCGTCAGCGCAACTATCTGCGTCGTGGTAAGCACCGCCATATCCGTGGTGGTGATCTTCGCTATCTGCGTAGTGGTAAGCGCCGCGATGTCGGACGACTCGATAACGACCACCTGGGTCGTGGTCAAGGCCGCTATTCCCGCCGTCGAGATCGCTGCCACCTGATCGGTAGTCAGCGCCGCAATCGTCGTAGTGGTCAAAACCGATACTTGAGACGTGGTCAGGCTCGCGATTCCCGAGGTACTAATCGCTTGAATCTGGGTAGAGGTTATCGCACCAATCTGGGTGGTCGTTAGAGCTGCGATTCCCGCCGCGCTGATCGCCTGAATCTGATCGGTCGTCATCTTGACCAGATCAGTAGTCTCCAGTTTGACCAATTGCGCCGTGGTCAGCACGGCAATGTCGGACGTTTCGATCGCGACTACCTGCGTGGTCGTAAGCTTCACTATCTGATCGGTCGTCAGGGCGGCGACTTGGCTGGTGGTCAGAGCAGCAATCTGATCCGTTCCGAGCACTACGAAGTCTGTCGTCGTGAGAGCTACCACTTGGGCTGTGCTCAAGGTGGCGATATCAGCCACTTCGATCGCGGCCGCCTGGGTTGTGGTCAGCACTGCGATCTGACTCGTAGCCAGAGCAGCGACTTGCGAACTGGTAAGGGCAACCACCTGATCGGTGGTCAATACTGCGACCTGAGTCGTCGTCAGCGCCGCGATCCCAGAAGTCTTCACGGCAGCGATCTGCTCGGCAGTCAAGGCCGCCAGATCCGTGGTTTCCATTGCTCGAACTTGAGCGGTACTCAAGGCCGCAACGTCGGAAGTCTCCATTGCCGCTACTTGCGCGGAGGTAAGCGCCGCAATTTGCGTTGTGGTCAATGCGGCTACCTGGGATGTGGTCAGCGCAACGATCTGGTCGGTTGTCAACGCGGCGAACGCAGTCGTGGTCAGCGAGGCAATCTGACTGGTAGTCAATTTTGCAACATCGGTCGGCGTCTCGATTGCCGGGGCTTGAGTCGCGGTCAATGCCGCGATTTGACTCGTGGCCAGCGCAGCAATCTGACCAGTCGTCAGCGCCGCTACCTGCTCAGTAGTCAATACAGCGATCTGAGTTGTCGTCAGGGCGGAAATGGCGGCAGTAGTCACCACCGCAATCTGTTCAGCACTCAAGGCCACCAGATCCGTTGTCTCGATTGCCCGAACTTGCGCACTGCTAAGGGATGCGACATCGGAAGTCTGCATTGCCGCAACCTGCGCCGAGGTCAATGCTGCAACCTGGGTGGTAGTCAAGGCCGCGACTTGCGTCGTCAGTAGGGCTATCACCTGGTCAGTCGTGAGGACAGCCACATCGGTCGTGCTGATCGCCCTCACTTGCGCAGTAGTGAGCTTCGCAATATCCGAGGTTTCGATGGCCGCAACTTGCGTGGTCGTCAAGACACCGACTTGATCTGTCGTCAAGGCCGATACCTGGCTCGTCGTCAGTGCCACGATTTGATCAGTAGTCAAGACTGCAATGTCGGTTGTGACAATTGCCGCCACTTGCGCGGTGCCAATCTTGGCGATATCGGAAGTCTCCATCGCCACGATTTGCGTCGTTGACAATTCCGCGATTTGGCTGGTTGTCAATACCTGCGCTTGGGCGGTGGTCAAAGCCTGAACTTGTGCAGTGGTCAGTTCCGCGACCTGGGTCGTCGTAATTGCCGCCACACTGGTCGTGCTCAAGGCTGCGATCTGGGCAGTCGTGAGTTGAGCCACGTCCGTCGTTTCAATCGCGCGCACCTGTGCCGTACCAAGCGCAGCGATATCCGACGTTTCAAGAGCGGCGACTTGCGTCGTGGTCAGGAGCTCGATCTGGGTCGTGGTCAGAGCCGCCACCTGGGTCGTGGTCAACGCCGCTATCTGTTGCGACGTCAAGGTTACCAAGTCAGTCGTCTCAATGGCCCGAAGCTGAGAGGTCGTCAGCTTGGCGACATCGGCTGTCTCAATCGCAACCACCTGCGTCGTGGTCAGGGCCGCAATTTGCGCTGTCGTCAAGGCGGCGATCTGGGTCGTGGTCAAGGCAACGATCTGATCGGTGGTCAGCTTCGCGGCGTCCGTCGTGTTAATTGCAGCGATCTGCGCCGTGCTGAATTTTGCAAGATCGGATGTCTCGACCGCTGCGATTTGCGTCGTTGTCAGGGCAGCGATCTGTGCCGTGGTCAACTCGACTACTTGAGTGGTGGTCAGGGCCGCGACCTCGGTGGTGGTCAGCGCAGCCACCTGGGTGGTGGTCAAGACAGCGACTGTGGTCGTAGTGAGTGCCGCTATTTGGCCCGTACTCATCTGTACCAAATCAGTCGTTTCGACAGCCTTTACTTGAGCGGTACTCAGCTTGGCAATATCCGTGGTCTCGAGTGCCGCAATCTGCGTGGTCGTCAATGCGGCAATCTGGCTTGTCGCCAAGGCGGCGACCTGCGTGGTCGTCAGTGCTACGACTTGGTCGGTGGTCAGCACCGCCACTTGCGTGGTTGTCAACGCGGCGACGCCTGCAGTCTGTATCGCCGTTACCTGGTTTGCGCTCAACTGAGCCAGGTCGGTCGTTTCCAGCGCCCTGACCTGCGCACTACTAAGCACTCCGATTTCCGTGGTCGTCAGGGCTACCGCTTGCAGCGTGCTCAAGGCAGCGACCTGGTCTGTAGTCAATACGCCAACTTGGGTGGTTGTCAGTATGCCGACCTGCTGTGTTGTCAGCGCTGCGACATTCGTCGTTTCCAGTTTCGCGATCTGCGACGTACTAAGTTGCACAATGTCGGTCGTTTCGATCGCTGCCACCTGCGTCGTGGTCAATGCTTGAATCTGGGCCGTCCCCAAGGCCACTACTTGAGTAGTTGTCAGGGCCGCTATCTGGTCGGTGGTCATCACTGCCACCTGAGTGGTTGTCAGCGCGGCAACGCCATCTGTTTGCAACGCTGCCACCTGGCTTGCGCTCAACTGGACCAGGTCGGTCGTTTCGAACGCCTTTACCTGTGCGCTACTGAGCACCCCGATATCCGTGGTCGTCAGAGCCACGACTTGCAGCGTGCCCAAGGCAGCGATTTGGGAGGTCGTCAGTGCGACGATTTGGGTGGTCGTCAGTACGCCAATCTGCTGCGCCGTCAGTGCCGCCACATCCGTCGTCTCAAGTTTCGCGATCTGCGACGTGGTCACCTGCGCAAGATCGGTCGTTTCAATGGCCGCAACCTGCGTGGTGGTCAATGCCGCAATCTGGCCGGTCGTCATGACAACTATCTGCGTGGTCGTCAGGGCTGCCGCCTGTTCAGCGGTCAGCACCGTCACTTGATCGGTTGTCAGCGCCGCAAGTGCCGTCGTGCTCAATGCGACAACCTGATTTGCACTCAATTGCACCAGATCCGTAGTCTCAATCGCCCTTATCTGGGCCGTGCCCAGCACAGCAAAATCAGTAGTCTCGATCGATGCAATCTGGGACGTTGCCAATGCGGCGATCTGACTGGTCGTCAAAGCTCCCATCTGCGTCGTCGTCAGCGCAGCCATCTGGTTGGCGGTCAATACGGCAATATCAGACGTCTCGATCTTCACGATCTGATCGGTGCTCAGCTTCACAAGGTCAGTCGTCTCAATGGCCGCAATCTGCGTCGTGGTCAATGCGACAATCTGGCTCGTCGCCAAGGCGCCCGCCTGCGTAGTCGTCAGGGCTGCTACTTGGTCGGTGGTCAGTACTGCCACCTGAGTGGTCGTCAATGTGCCGATGGCCGTTGTGCTCAATGCCGCAATCTGGCTTGCGCTCAACTGCACCAGATCCGTTGTTTCAACCGCCCTTATCTGGGCAGAGCTCAGCACAGCGAGGTCAGTGGTCTCGAGCGAGGCAACCTGCGCCGTTCCCAAGGCAGCGATCTGGCTCGTGGCCAAGCCCGCCACTTGCGTCGTTGTCAGCGCGGTGAGCTGATTGTCGGTCAATACGGCTATATCGGTGGTTTCGATCTTGGCAAGCTGATCGGTACTCAACTTCACGAGATCGGTTGTCTCAATAGCCGCGATCTGGGTTGTCGTCAGCGCAGCGATCTGGCTCGTGGCCAGGACCACAAACTGGGTTGTGGTTAGCGCTGCCACTTGGTCGGTGGTCAAAGCGGCCGCCTGGGTAGTCGTGAGCTTCTCAAGGTCGGTGGTAGTTATTGCGGAAAGCTGGTTTGCGCTCAACTGCACCAAGTCAGTCGTCTGGATCGCCACTATTTGCGCAGTCGTCAGCGCTGCAATATCAGTCGTCTCTAGCGCCGCCACCTGGGCAGTACCGAGGGCCGCTATCTGGGTTGTGGTCAAAGCAGCGATTTGAGTTGTCGTCAGCGCAATGAGCTGACTATCGGTCAGGCTTGCCAAATCGCTTGTCTGAATCGCAGAAATCTGCGTGGTACTCAGTTTGACGAGATCGGACGTCTCAACTGCTGCCACTTGCGTGGTGGTCAGGGCGGCTATTTGGGACGTGGCCAGAACCCCAACCTGAGTGGTGGTGAGAGCGACAATCTGGTCCGTGGTTAGTGCCGCCACTTGGGTAACGGTAAGCTTCTCGGTATCGGTCGTGCTGATAGCCGCAAGCTGGATTGCACTCAACTGCACCAGGTCGGTTGTCTCGATTGCGGCCACTTGCGCGGTAGTCAGCACGGCAATATCTGTGGTCTCAAGCGCGATAGCCTGTGCGGTACCTAAACCTGCTATCTGGGTCGTGGTCAGGGCAGCGATTTGCGTGGTTGTAAGCGCGGCGATCTGCCCGTCGGTCAAAGCGGCCAAGTCCGTCGTTTCAATCGCCGCAATCTGTGCGGTACTCAGTTTCGCCAAATCCGTCGTTTCGATGGCCGCAATTTGCGTCGTAGTCAGCGCCGCGATCTGGTCCGCGGCCAACGCCGCCACCTGAGTTGTAGTCAGTGTAGCGATCTGGTCGGTAGTGAGTGCAGCCACCTGCGTGGTGGTCAACGCCGAGATTTCGGTGGTAGTGACCGCAGCCAATTGGATAGCGGTTAGTTGCACAAGATCGGTTGTCTCGATGGCGGCTATTTGTGCGGTACTAAGCACAGCAATATCGGTCGTCTCAAATGCAGCGATTTGAAGTGTGGTAAGGGCTGCGATTTGAGTTGTGGTCAGGGCACCGATCTGACTCGTCGACAAGGCGGCGACCTGATCTGCTGTCAATACGGGCACTTGGGTGGTGGTCAAGGCCGGAATCTGGCTGGTGGTCAATCCGGACAATTGGGTTGTAGTCAAATTCGCCAATCCTGCTACGGCGATTCCAGCTATTTGTGTAGTACTTAGCAACGAAATGCCAGCCGCGCTCAGTGACCCGATTTGCCCAGTGGTCAACGCTCCAACCTGATTCGCCGTCATGGCGCCGAACTGGGTGGCGCTGAACGCGGCCAATTGTTCGGTGGTCAGCACAGCAATGTCGGTGGTTTCGATCGCCGCCACTTGAGACGTGGTCAACTTCGCGATATCGGATGTTTCAATGACGGCGATCTGGGTTGTCGTCAAGGCCGCAATCTGGCCCACCGCAAGTACAGCAACTTGGGTGGTAGTCAAGGCTTCGATCTGACTGGTAGTAAGCCTCGCAATCTGGGTTGTAGTCAATGCCACAAGCTGGGCCGAACTCAGGGTTGCAAGCTGTGCCGAACTCAATATCACCAGATCGGTGGTCTCGATTGCAGCTATCTGGGTCGTGGTCAGCTGCGCAATATCGCTGGTTTCGATCGCCGCAAATTGGGTGGTTGTCAAGGCTGCGATTTGCGTGGTCGTCAAAGCCGCAGCTTGTGCTGTCGTCAGTGCTGCAATCTGGCCGGTCGTAAGCACCGTCAAATCTGTCGTTTCGATTGACGCAATCTGCAACGTGCTGAGCTTGGCCAGATCCGATGTCTCGATCGCAACAATTTGGGTAGTGGTCAATGCTGCAATTTGCGTGGTCGTCAGCGCCGCAAGCTGAGCCGTAGTCAGAGCAGCGAACTGCGCAGAAGTCAATACCGTCAGATCGGACGTCTCGATCGCAGTTACCTGGGCAGTACTCATGCCGGCAATGTCGCTGGTCTCGATCGCAACGATCTGCGTCGTAGTCAGCGCAGCAACCTGCGTCGTGGTCAAGGCGGCGACCTGCGCGCTTGTGATGGCAGTGACCTGCGTCGTGGTCAGCACACCAATCTGTGTGGTCGTCAATGCGGCGACGCCCGCGGTGCTGACGGCAGCAATCTGCGTCGAGGTCAACACCGCCAGATCAGTCGTCTCAAACGCAGCCGTCTGGGTGGAATTGAGTGCTGCAATGTCTGAGGTCTGAATGGAGGCAACCTGGGTCGTCGTCAGCGCCGCAATCTGCGTCGTGCTCAAACCCGCGATCTGTGCCGTGGTCAGGCCGACAATTTGTGTCGTGGTGAGGGCCGCCAGGTCCGTCGTTTCGATTGCCGCTATCTGCGTGGTGTTCAGCGAAGCCAGATCGGTCGTTTCCAGTGCCGCGATCTGCGTCGTGCTCAATGCGGCAACCTGCGTCGTGCTCAACGCATCCACCTGCGCGCTTGTGATCGCAGCAACTTGCGTAGTGGTCAATACGCCCATCTGCGTGGTCGTCAATGCACCAAAACCTACTGTGCTCACGGCTGAAATCTGCGTCGTCGTGAGGACCGCAAGATCAGTCGTCTCTATTGCAGAGGTTTGTGTGGACGTAAGCGCTGCTATATCCGAGGTCTGAATGGCGCCAATTTGTGTCGTGGTCAGGGCAGCGACCTGCGTCGTGGTCAATCCCGCGAACTGGGCCGTCGTCAAGCCGACAACCTGCGTTGTGGTAAGAACCGCCAGGTCCGTCGTTTCCAGCGCGGCAATCTGCGTCGTGCTCAGCTTCGCAAGATCCGTTGTTTCGAACGTACCAATCTGCGTCGTCGTCAGTGCCGCGACCTGCGTCGTGCTCAAACCCGCGATCTGTGCCGTGGTCAGGCCTGCGATTTGTGTCGTGGTCAGGACCGCCAGGTCGGTCGTTTCCAGCGCGGCAACCTGGGAAGTACCCAGCTTGGCTAGATCCGTTGTCTCGAAGGCACCAATCTGCGTGGTCGTCAGCGCGACGATCTGCGTCGTGCTCAAACCAGCAATCTGGGCCGTGGCCAGGCCCGCAATCTGTGTCGTGGTAAGAGCCGCCAAGTCTGTGGTTTCGATCGCCTTGACCTGAGCGGTGCTTAACTTCGCAATGTCGGTTGTCTCAAGCGCGACGATCTGGGTCGTGGTCAACGCGGCAATCTGGGTCGTGGTCAGTTTGGCGACCTGTGCGGTCGTGATGGCTGCCACCTGCGTCGTGGTCAAGACACCAATCTGGGTCGTCGTCAGTGCGGCAATGCCCGCCGTGCTCATGGCACCAAACTGGGTTGTCGTCAGGACCGCAAGATCGGTTGTCTCAAGCGCGGAGGTCTGAGTGGAATTGAGTGCAGCTATATCCGAGGTCTGTATGGCGCCAATTTGCGTCGTGGTCAGCGCAGCAACCTGCGTCGTGGACAGCCCCGCAATCTGCGCCGTGGTCAGGCCCGCAATCTGTGTCGAGGTGAGGGCTGCCAAGCCAGTGGTTTCAATCGCTCGCACCTGCGCAGTGCTCAGCTTCGCAAGATCCGTTGTCTCGAAAGCACCAATCTGAGTGGTCGTCAGGACGGCGACCTGCGTCGTGCTTAATCCAGCGATCTGGGCCGTGGTCAGCCCCGCAATCTGTGTCGTGGTAAGAACCGCCAAGTCGGTGGTTTCAATCGCCTTGACCTGAGCGGTGCTTAACTTCGCGATGTCGGTTGTCTCAAGCGCGACGATCTGAGTCGTGGTCAGTGCTGCAACCTGGGTCGTGGTCAGCTTAGCGACCTGCGCGGTGGTGAGAGCCGCAAACTGGGTCGTGGTCAGTACACCCAACTGCGTGCTCGTCAACGAGGTAATTCCTGCCGTACTCACAGCGCCGACTTGTGCCGTCGTCAGGGCCGCCAGATCGGTCGTTTCTAGGGCTCTAAGCTGCGAGGTGCCGAGTTTGGCAATGTCCGTGGTTTCGATCGCGGCGATCTGCGTCGTGGTCAACGCGGCGATCTGCGTCGTAGTCAGGGCCGCTACTTGCGCGGTGGTGATCGCCGCAACCTGCGTCGTGGTCAGCACGCCCAATGAGGTGGTCGTCAATCCGGCAATTCCTGCCGTGCTCACGGCACCGACCTGCGCTGTGGTCAATAAGGCCAGGTCGGTGGTTTCTACGGCTCTTAGCTGAGCGGCGCTGAGCTTGGCAATATCCGAGGTTTCGATCGCGCCAATCTGGGTCGTGGTCAATCCGGCAATCTGGGTGGTCGTCAGTGCCGCCACCTGCGCAGTTGTCAGCGAAGCGATCTGGGCCGGGGTAAATCCCGCCAGGTCCGTTGTGCTCAGCGATTTCAGCTGACTGAGAGACATCGACGAAAAGTCTTCGGTGCTGATCGCCCCTAGCTGAGTGGTAGTCAGCACCGCAAATTGCTGGGTAGTCAGGGCAGCCACTTGCGCCGCACTAAATGCCTGTATCTGCTGGGTCGTCAATTGCGCCAGATCGGTGGTCTCGATCTTTACGATCTGTGCGGTAGTGAGCTTAAAGATATCCGAGGTTTCAATGGCGACAACCTGGGTTGTTGTGATGGCGGCAATTTGCCCGTTGGTCAGCGCGACAACCTGGGCGGTTGTCAATGCGGCGATCTGCGTCGTCGTCAGGTCGACCATCTGGGTTGTTGTCATCGCGGCTATGCCGGCGGTTTGAATTGCAGCGATCTGCCCCGCGGTCAATACCGTCAAATCAGTGGTCTCAATCACCTTCAACTGCGAATTGGTCAGAGCGGCAATATCCGATGTTTCAATGGCAGCCATCTGGGTCGTGGTCAGCGCCGCAATCTGCGACGTGGTCAGCACCTTGATCTGGTTGGTCTTCATTGCCGCGACTTGACCTGTGGTCAATACAGCAAGATCGCTCGTCTCGATTTTGACGATCTGCGCCGTGGTCATAGCCGCCAGATCTGACGTTTCAATGGCCGCCACTTGCGTTGTAGTCAGCGCTCCAACCTGAGCGTTGGTGAGCGCCGCCACCTGCTTCGATGTGAGTGTCGCGATCCGGTCGGTACTGAGGACTGCCAGATCGCTGGTTTCGATGGACGCTACCTGCGCTGTCGTCAGCGCGGCAATGTCCGACGTTTCGATGGCCACCATCTGCGTAGTGGTCAATCCTTTAACCTGACTTGTTGTCAAGGCTGCTATCTGTGATGTGGTCAGCGCGGCGATCTGGTCCGTACTCAGTGCCCCTACCTGAGTGGCAGTGAGTGCGGCAATTGCGCTAGTACTGAAGGCTGCAAGCTGATCGGTGCTAAGCACGGCGAGATCCGTTGTCTCAATCGCCCGGATTTGACTGGTGGTCAGAGCTGATACGTCCGACGTCTCCAGTGCCGCGGCCTGGGTAGTGGTGAGGGCTGCGGTCTGGCCCGCCGTCAACGAGGCGGCCTGCCGTGTTGTCAACGCGCCTACCTGGTCTACTGTCAAGGCCGCGATATCTGTTGTCTCTAGTTTTGTGATCTGAGACGTAGTCAGCTTCGCCACGTCGGAAGCCTCAATTGCGACAATCTGGGTCGTCGTCAATACCGGAATCTGGACAGCCGTCAATACGGCAACCTGCTTGCTTTCGAGGGCTTCTACTTGGGCAGTCGTCAGCACCGGAACTTGCGTTGTCGTCAACGCGGCAATTCCCGCGGTACTTACAGCAGCAACCTGGTCCACGGCAAGCGCCACCAAGTCGGTGGTCTCAATCGCGGCCACCTGGCCGGCGGTGAGCACGGCAATATCCGCTGTTTCTATCGCCACAACCTGGGTTGTGGTCAACGACTGCACCTGCCCGGTGGTAAGCTTGCTCGCTTGCGCGGTGGTCAGCGCCCCAACTTGATCGGCGGTAAGTTTTGCGAAATCGGTCGTTTCAATCGCCACAACCTGGCTTGTCCCCAAGGCGGCAATATCTGCCGCCTCGATTGCCACTACCTGCGTTGTCGACAGCGCTGCAATCCCCGTGGTAGTAATCGCCTTGACTTGGGCGCTAGTCAAGGCTTCGATCTGACTGGTCTGCAAGACTGCAAGGTCGGTAGTCTCGATCGCCGCAATCTGCGACGTGCTTATCGCGGCGACAACGTCTGATGCGACGGCAACAATCTGGGTCGTGGTCAATGCCGCAATCCCTGTGGTCCCAATTGCCGTGATCTGGGAAGTGGTCACAGCCGCCACCTGCGTGGTGCTCAGAGCCTGGATCTGAGACGTAGTAAGCGCAGCCACACCAGCGGTTGTCACGGCTTGAATCTGGTCAGTATGCAGTTGGCCAATGTTCGTCGTAGTCAGCGCCCTCACCTGCGCCGTGGTCAACACTGCTATGTCTGCCGCCTCAATTGCGCCGACTTGCGTGGTAGTCAGCGCGGCGATCCCTGTTGTGGTAATTACCTTTACCTGGTTGCCCGTGAGCGCTTCGACCTGGGCTGTCGTAAGAGCCTGAATCTGTGACGCCGCAAAAGCAGCAATGCCAGAAGTACTCACCGCCGCAACTTGATCGATATCCAAAGCCGCAACGCTTGTCGTTTGTAGTACCGCAACCTGGGTGGTGGTAAGCGCCCCGATATCAACTGCTTCAAACGCCCTTACCTGAGCGGTGCTTAGGGTTGAAATGACCGCGGTGCTTAAAGCGCGCACCTGAGCCGTACTTAATGACGCAATCTCGTCACTGGTCCATACGGCGAAGTCGGAAGAAGATAACGCGGCAATCTGCGCAAGGGTCAGGGAAGTAACGTTAACAGCCATTTTTTTCTCCTTGCGTAGAGATCGACTCTACATTTGGTTCTCGATTTTCCGCAGACCGCCCCAAGAAAGGGGCCGTTAAATTACTACCGAAGCACATTTGCCGAGCGCTTCCACGAAGCGATTTACGCGACCCAACCCCGCCCATCGAGCGTTCCACAAACGCATTTACAGCGTTGCCTACAACTTGCGCCGGCAAACGCGTCAGCGTCGGATCAAGCGATAAAAGCTTCATCAATTCATACTCTTATTGTGAATCGCCACCTTGCGTAGCCCACCCTATCGGCCAAAAACTCTGGTCAAAATGCACTCGATTCGCCCATCCAGATAGAGCGGATCGTCCCTGTCTAACGGCAATACTTAGCCGAACTTGAATGCGATTGCGCTTCGCAACACATTCGGAAACACACAGGACACCGTATCTAAATTGCACCACTTTCCGCCCAATTACCCGGAAATATGTCACAAGGCGCACGCAAAAATAGTGCCACCAACTGAAATGTTTCACGAAATTGTTTCACGACCGGAGTTAACGTCAATGGTCCCCCCTCAAAATCCCATGCCGGCACCCAATTAACTGGGGGCGAGGCAAATGCTTTGCCGCATGGTGGATTGAGCACGAGGATCAACGTCCTGTTTTGAAGGCTTGGAGTCGCGGCCCCTTGGCGGGTCACGCCGAGGTTACTCTGTTGGCTAGCTGTCTAGAGGGACCTTCGGCAGGCAGCACCGTGGAAAAGTCTCTTCCCGCCTCACACACAAAAATTCAGACACTCCCGATGGTGGCGTTATGCAGTCGCGTGCAAAGCGGCGCGAAATGATTGGGCACGCGCCATGCCATCGTTACAAAGTCCCCCTATCAATCACACAACAAACCCCGGCATCAACGCCTCAGGAAACCGCTCAAGGAACTGCTGACTAACGCGGCTTTGGACATGCGCAAAATACTTCTTCCTATCCAAGTCTATAAAGCGCTCTTGTTCCTTAGACCGCGGCGTAGAACTTTGGCCCAAAGCGATGGCCTCCTGAACACTCGCCAAAATTTCATCTGCCTCGGGTGGCCGCTCGTCGTACTTATCGACCGGAAAACTCATGCAATTCCCCTCTTCCCAATATTCCGGAAGGCTTCTGAAAAACTGCAGTTGTTCGATGAACTTAAGAAAGCGGCCGCATGCCTTGCTGCGCATCAGGCTAGGAAGCAGTACACATTTCGGACCCAGTGGCGGGAACCCGATGTGCCATCCTCCGTAGAACACCATCGGAGTACCCAAAATATCTGGCAGATTTCCAAAACCCGACGCGTTCACCATCACGAACTTTGCCGCCTTAAGAAGCAGCAGGTCATTCCGATAATTTAGCAGCGAACTTCCCGAATAGTTGATGACGAAAAAAGGCGCCCATTCCGACGGATAGGGCTCCCGTCCAATTTTGACGATCGTGTAGCCCAAGTCATTCAAATAGCCAAGCGTCGGAATTAGCCGCGACGGATCGGTTTGAGTTCCCGCATTGGCGGCACTTCCGCCTCCGCGAGCATTGCTGCGAATATGAATCAACGCCAGTTTGTCGGTTTTTCCACCCAACAAATCCCTTAGCTCAGGACTCAGTTCCGGGATATCTATCCAAGGGCAATAGTCTTGGCTCTCCCAGCGGCGCCGAAAATACTGAAGGGTGCGTTCGGCAAGCATTTCCTGACTGATTACCCAGGTCAAACGTTGCGGCCAACCGGGCAGATGCGCCAACCGCGCCATTTTTCGACATGCTTCGTCCCGCAAGGAACCCCTGAAATGTGACAGTCCGACACCAACTGACAACTCCGGCCTTAGCATCTGAATATCCGCCGCCAATTTGCATAACTCGCCATCGCCATCCGTCATGATCTGAATGCCCGATGTCGAGTTGAAGACAGCTGGATAAGTTGCCGCAATTATTTCTGGTATGCCCAAAACGCCCTTAGGCATGATGGCAAGATAATTTCGCCTTGCATCCACCTCACCAAGATGCCGCATTCTTAGAAAATTATCGAGCTCCGCAATCATGTGCCCCGGCGAGTCAGGAAAAAACATGTCGCCCAGAAGGCAAGTATTGGTTCTATTCAGGAGATCGTAAAACGCCTGGGGAGGTACCATGAAATCCTCGTAAATATGGTATAGCGCTCAAAGACAACACCTACGAAGTCATTTTACGGCTGAGGATACTGAATACAATGAAAATTCTTGTCACAGGAGGCTGCGGGTACAAGGGCCACATACTGATTCCCAAGCTACTTGCGCGCGGTTACGAAGTGGTCGCGTTTGATATTCAGTGGTTTGGCAATTTTCTTACGCCCCATCCTCAACTGAAAGTCGTCAAGGGTGATGTTCGAGACATCGAGTCTGTCCCGTTGGAAGGCGTCGATTGCATCATCCACCTTTCGTCGATAGCCAATGACCCCTGCGGTGATCTGGATCCCAAGCTTACGTGGGAAGTCAGTGCCCTGGCCACCATGCAGCTGGCCGACAAGGCCAAACGAAGGGGCATCAAGCGCTTCATCTACGCCTCTTCGGGCAGCGTCTATGGCATCAAGGATGAACCGCAGGTGACGGAGGACCTGGAGCTCAAGCCGATCTCCGAGTACAACAAGACCAAGATGGTCGCCGAGCGCGTATTGCTTGGTTATCAAAATGACATGGTCGTCCAGATCATTCGTCCGGCAACGGTGTGCGGATACTCCCCGCGCATGCGCCTCGATGTCTCGGTCAACATGCTGACCATGCAGGCACTCACCAAGGGCCGGATCACCGTATTTGGCGGAAACCAGACGCGGCCCAACATCCATATCGACGATATTACGGATATCTACCTTCATTTGATCGACCATCCCGAAGTAACAGGCATCTATAACGCGGGTTTTGAGAACATTTCAATTCTGGATATCGCAAAACTGGTAACGAAGCATGTTCCGGCTGAGATTGTCGTGAGTGCCTCCAACGATCCGCGCTCCTATCGCGTTAACTCGGACAAACTCCTCGCCACCGGTTTCAAACCCAAGAAGACCGTAGAGGATGCCGTACTGGAGATAGTCGATAAGTACCGTACCGGAGTACTCAAGGACGAGGAGTGCCACTCCAACCTGAAGTGGATGCAGAAAACCGTCCTGGCCAAGTAGCCGATGGGTTCGAACCCAGAAATGAAACTTGATTTCTTCGCTGGCTACTCAGCCAGGCTGCAAAGCGTGCTGGCCAACGCAGATTGGTCAGGCGTAGCACTGCTTGCACAAGACATGCTGAATTGCTGGCAGGCAAAGCAACGGGTATTTTTGTGTGGAAACGGTGGCAGCGCTGGAAACGCCATCCACTTGGCCAACGATTTTCTCTACGGAATCGCCAAGCGAAGCGGCGCGGGAATGAAGGTAATGGCGCTTAGCGCGAACTCCGCAGTCATGACCTGCCTGGGAAACGATCTCGGTTACGAGTACATATTTTCAGAACAGCTTGCCGTGCAAGCGCAAGCGGGGGATTTGCTGATTGCCCTTTCCGGCAGTGGCAACTCGCCGAACATCGTACGTACCATCGACCAAGCGAAGGCTATGGGAGTCAAATCATATGCGGTGCTCGGCTATACGGGTGGCAAATGCAAGGATATCGCCGATGTAGCGATTCACTTTCCCGTTGATGACATGCAGATTGCCGAGGATCTGCAATTGATCGTCGGTCACATGCTGATGCAGTGGTTGTACTCGAAGCGACCGCCAAGCAACTAATCTTTCTTTCTATGGATACCATTGTCGTCGTAGGTAGCAATTCATTCTCCGGAGCAACCTTCGTTGATTTCGCTCTCCAGCAAGGTGCTCGAGTGATTGGTGCCAGTCGCTCAGTTGAGCCCATAAACGCCTTCCTGCCTTACAAGTGGCACGATCATGCCAATTTCAGTTTCCATCATCTTGATCTCAACAAGGACTTGATAGAGATTACGCGACTGATTCGCGATACGAGACCGGCCTACGTGGTCAATTTTGCTGCGCAGAGCATGGTCGGCGAAAGCTGGCAAAATCCCGGCGACTGGTTCATGACCAACACCGTATCCACAATCAAGTTTCATGACGAGCTGCGCCAATGCGATTTTCTTAAGCGCTATGTGCACGTATCGACGCCGGAGGTCTATGGCAGCTGCTCCGGATTCGTCAAGGAAGATTTTCCTTTCAATCCGAGCACGCCTTATGCTGTATCCCGTGCAGCAGCGGACATGAGTTTGCGTACTTTCCGAGCCACCTACAACTTTCCTGTCGTGACCACGCGTGCCGCAAACGTCTATGGCCCCGGACAGCAACTCTATCGGATCATTCCACGCACCATCCTGTTCATTCTGCTCGGGCGCAAGCTTCAGTTGCACGGGGGCGGTGTATCAACGCGGTCCTTCATACATATGCGGGATGTATCCGATGCCACATGGAAGATCATGCGTGGTGGACGTGACGGCGACACGTATCATATCTCCACCAACGAGGTCGTTTCCATCCGCGAACTTGTGGAACAGATCTGCACAAAACTCGGAGTTGCCTTTGACGATCACGTCGAAGTCGTTGGCGAGCGCATGGGCAAGGACTCGGCCTACCATCTGGACAGCGCCAAGCTACGCGCCGAACTCGGCTGGCAAGATCGCATAGACCTAGATCGGGGTCTGGACGAATGCATCGCATGGGTGCGTACAAATTTTGACGAACTCAAGGCGCAACCTTACGACTATCTTCATAAGCCCTGATGCAATGGCTTAGTACGAACGGACTTAAGAATGGGAAAAGAAATCGACCTGCTGGTCAACTATCCGAAAACAAAGCGCAATCTGGATGAACGCGTTGCCTCGAAGACGGAGGCGGATCGCGCGATCGCCAGGCAGTTCGGGCGGGATTTCTTCGATGGCGACCGGCGGCACGGCTATGGCGGATTCAACTACTTTCCCAGATTCTGGCAACCCGTCATCCCAACGTTCCAGGAATACTGGGGTTTGCAGAAAGGCAGTTCAGTGCTTGATGTCGGTTGCGGCAAGGGCTTCATGCTGCACGACCTCGCTGAACTCATTCCTGGCATCGTCGTGAAGGGCATCGATATTTCCCAATACGCGATCGAGAACGCAATTGACGATATGAAGCCATACGTTCAGGTCGCCAACGCACTTAAGCTGCCATTTCCGGATGATTCGTTCGATGTCGTGATCTCGATTAACACGGTACACAATCTGGAACGGAAGGAATGCGGTCAAGCCTTGCAGGAGATCGAACGGGTCAGTCGCGGCAACTCGTTTATTACTGTAGATGCCTATCGTAACGACGAGGAAAAGGAACGCATGTACGCCTGGAACCTCACGGCAAAAACCATCATGTCAGTTGATGAGTGGATTGGCTTCTTCAAGGACGTTGGCTACACCGGTGATTATTTCTGGTTTATCCCGTAACCCCCAAAACTTCGCTCAGAGCCGGACTGCAAATTCAAGACCATGCCCCAGCTATTCGATAGCCAGTTGCATTTCAAATTGTACAAAGAGATGCTACGTATCAGGATTGTGGAGAACTCCATCGCCGAGCACTATGGCGAGCAGGAGATGCGCTGCCCGGTTCACCTCAGTATTGGCCAGGAGGCCGCCGAAGCCGGTGCCTGCGCAGCCCTTGAAAGACGAGACTACGTCCTGTCCGGGCATCGTTCTCACGGACATTATCTGGCGAAGGGCGGCAACCTCAAGGCGATGATGGCTGAAATCTATGGCAAGGCTACGGGTTGTGCCGGAGGCAAGGGCGGCTCAATGCATCTGGTAGATATCGATGCCGGTTTTCTCGGCGCCGCGCCCATTGTTGGCAGCACTATTCCCATTGCGGCGGGGGTTGCCTTCGCATCGCAGATGCGCGACGAGGACCGTGTCGTGATGGTATTCCTCGGCGATGGCGCCACCGAAACCGGTGTGTTTTACGAGAGCGTCAATTTCGCGGCGCTGAAGAATCTACCTATCGTTTTTCTGGTCGAGAACAACTTCTACTCTGTTTATTCACCCATGGACGTGCGTCAGAAAGGCGACCATCGAATCATCGATATCGCACGTGCCCACGGCGTGGAAGCGCACCAGGCTGACGGGAATGATCTGGACCTTGTGTATCAGATCAGCAGCAAGGCCGTTAACAAAGCTCGTGCTGGCGGCGGTCCAAGCCTGCTCGAGTTTATTACCTACCGCTGGCGCGAGCATTGCGGTCATGGCTACGACAACGATATTGGCTACCGGACGGAAGCCGAATTCCTTTCATGGAAAGAGCGCGACCCGGTAGCTGCCTACGAACGAAAGCTCATAGCCCGCGGCCTCGCTACGCAGCATGAAATGGATCTGATGGCGAATGAGCTCAAGCAGGAGGCTGAAGAAGCCATTGCCTATGCAAAACAAGGTCCGTGGCCCGAACTCGATACCCTGTCCTCGCAGGTTTACGCGAATTGATTTGAATGCCTGCAATGAATCGCCAACTCAAATTCTTTGAAGCCATTCGCGAAGCGACCGATCAGGCCATGGAGCGCGATCCCGCGGTTTATATAGTTGGCTTGGGCGTACCCGACCCCAAAGGCATCTTCGGCACCACCTTGGGGTTGCAGGAAAAGTATGGGACGACGCGCGTCCAGGACATGCCGTTGTCAGAAAATGCGATGACGGGCGTGGCGCTTGGTTCGGCGCTGGTCGGTATGCGTCCGATCATCACTCACCAGCGGGTAGACTTTGCCTTGGTGGCTATGGAGCAGATGGTCAATCAGGCGGCTAAGTGGCACTACATGTTTGGCGGCAAGGCCAAGGTGCCGATGGTGGTGCGCATGATCATTGGCCGTGGTTGGGGCCAGGGTCCCCAGCACAGCCAAAGTCTGCAGGCATGGTTCGCCCATATTCCAGGACTCAAGGTGGTGATGCCGACTACCGCGCATGATGCCAAGGGCTTGCTGGCGGCAGCTATCGAAGACAACAATCCTGTGGTTTTTATCGAGCACCGCTGGCTGCACAATATTTCTGACGAGGTGCCCGAGGAATATTACACGGTGCCGCTGGGCAGTGCCCGCGTAATGCGCGAGGGCAACGACGTTACGATTGTCGGTACGTCTTACATGGCGCTGGAAGCTGTGCGGGCGGCTGAACGTCTGCGCGCCGACGATGTTTCGGCTGAAGTTATCGATCTGCGGACTATCCGTCCATGGGATGTCGAAACCGTATTGGGCTCGGTGCGGAAAACCGGGCGTCTGGTGGTAACTGACACCGCGAGTGCAGCATTTGGTGTGTCCGCGGAAATTGTGGCCACCGTTCTTGAATGCGAATTCGCTTCAATGAAAACCGCGCCGGTACGGATCGCACTGCCCGATCATCCTTGTCCAACCAGTCCGGCGCTCTCGAACCACTACTATCCGCGCGCCGATCACATTGTCCGCGGTGTCCAACGAATGATGGGGATTGAGCCCACCACGGACATGCCCGCTATGACTCCTCACCAAAAGCTTGACGTTCCCGATCCGAGTTTCAAGGGACCATTTTGACGCTTCTTACGATCAAGCCGATTGACTCGGGCTCACCTATTCGTTCAAGCACCAATTGACACCGTGACCAAGACTGCGATTATCGTTTCCATTTCCAGCGACATCGGGACTGCCCTAGCCCAGCGCTGGTTGGCGCAAGGCTGGACGGTATTTGGTACTTACCGCACTCGATCAGCGGCAACCACCCAACTCGAGGCCATCGGCGCCAAATTGGTTGCCTGCGATATGGCGGATAACAAAGCACTGGAAGCAAGCTGTGCTGAACTCAGGCACCTGTGTCCCGCGTGGGATGTACTCGTGATCGCCGCGGGAACAACAGAACCCATCGGTCCTTTTGCCGAAACCGACTTTTATGCCTGGGCACGGTCAATCGAGATTAATTTCACCAGTCAGATGCATCTAACCCATCGACTGCTCCCCTCAAGGAAAACGCAATTGCCAGTCGAGCCATGCGTAATCTATTTTGCGGGTGGTGGCACCAATAGTGCTACAACCAACTACTCGGCCTATACGGTCTCGAAAATCGCGCTGATCAAAATGTGCGAACTACTGGATGCTGAAATTCCCGACGTGCGGTTCTCGATTCTGGGCCCAGGCTGGGTCAATACCAAGATTCATGAGGAGACGCTTCGCGCAGGGTTGAATGCCGGGGAAAATCTGGTTCGTACCCAGCAAAAATTTGCGCGCGGCGAGTTCACGCAGATGAAGGACGTCCTCGACTGCTGCGATTGGCTGGTCGCCTCGTCTCGCCGAGAAATCGGCGGAAGAAATTTCAGCGTTGCCAATGATCCTTGGGGGTCAAGCCGCTTGCGCGATGCACTACTTTCCGATTCAGATATGTACAAGCTTCGCCGCAAAGGCAATAGCCTGTTTGATAGCCACCCTTCATTCCCTGCCTGAGTTCGAAAGCTCCTATGGACAATACCACCATCCTCTCGCAACTCATCGCCGCGCTACCCGCACTGAAGAACTTTCACGCGCCAAGTTGCGAGCCGTACAAACTGCTACGTATGGTCGCAATCGAACAAGTGAAAGCAACATTCGCGTCGGAGAAAGCCGAGCCGCAAGTGATCGCACCTTTCGGTGACCTGATCTTTCCGTATACCAAGATGGGCGCTATCGATTCGCTAGACCTGTTTGGCATCGACGAACTGATAATTTTTGCGTTTTACTGGACCAACTCCGGTCGTTACAAAAAGACACTGGATATGGGCGCAAACATAGGACTGCATTCAATCGTGATGTCGCGATGCGGCTTTCAAGTCACCTGTTTTGAGCCTGATCCACATCACTTTTCGCTACTTACCCGCAATCTCAGGGAAAACCGCGTCGACAACGTAGCGCCCGTGAACGCTGCGGTATCAATCGAACAGGGGACAATGGAGTTCGTTCGAGTGCTTGGCAATACAACCGGTAGCCATTTGGCCGGATCAAAGAGCAATCTTTACGGCGAAATTGAGCGATTCCCAGTGAACGTGCTTCCGTTTGCAGAACTGATAAAGGGAGCCGACTTCGTCAAGCTCGATGTCGAGGGCCACGAAAAGGTCATTTTGACCAGCACCACCGCTGAGCAATGGCACGCCTTGGACATGATTGCAGAAATTGGCAGTGAAGAAAACGCACAGGCAGTTTTTGATCATTTCACGAACATCGGCGTTAACATGTTTGCTCAAAAATCCAACTGGAATAAGGTGAAACGATTCGAGGAAATGCCCACCAGCTATCACGATGGGAGTTTGTTCATTTCATTAAAGGCTGAAATGCCCTGGGGCAATGTGTAGCACTCATTGACACGCGCATAGGGAGCACGAATGTGAAACTCTCCGATTACGTAGCGGACTTTCTTGCACGTCAAGGCATTCGTCACGTCTTTGCGATAACTGGAGGCGCGTCACTGCATTTGATCGAGTCGCTGGCCAATCATCCCGACATCGACTACGTGTGCCCACATCACGAACAAGCGGGCGCGATGGCTGCGGATGGCTATGCGCGTGTTACCGGCAACCTTGGCGCAGCCATGGCCACATCGGGCCCCGGTGGCACCAACATGATCACCGGGATATGCTGTGCTTGGTACGACTCGGTTCCTGTTCTATACATTACAGGCCAGGTGTCCACCTTCCGATTCAAGGGAAGCACGGGGGTGCGCCAAATGGGTTTCCAGGAAACCGACATTGTCGACATTTGTCGCTCCATTACAAAATACGCTGTTACGGTAACCGATCCAAAATCCATTCGCTACGAACTGGAGAAAGCCGTCTGGATCGCCAAGGACGGTCGACCGGGACCGGTGCTGCTGGATATTCCGGACAATGTCCAGCGCGAAGAGATCGAACCCACAGAGATGGAGGGATTTTCGCCTGCGCCTGTCGCGCCAGCGGCGATTGCCGACACTTTGTCGGCAGCGGTCGCAACATGTCTGGAATGGATCAAGCAGGCTGAGCGTCCGGTGGTCATACTGGGATGGGGCGTACACCTCGCCAAAGCGGAAAGGGAAGCACTGACTTTCGTCGAGCATTTGGCTCTTCCGGTCAATCCCACCTGGGGAGCGGCCGACATCCTGCCCGAAACCCACCCGCTACGCTGCGGCACCTTCGGGACCCATGGAACCCGCTTTGGCAACTTCGCCATACAAAACGCAGATCTTGTGATATCGATCGGCAGTCGCCTCGACACGCATATGATTGGATCGCCATTCTCGAACTTTTGTCGGGGTGGCCGCAAAGTCATGGTGGATATCGATGCCGCCGAGATCAACAAGTTCTCAACGTTTGACTTGCATATAGATCTGCCAATCGTCGCCGATGCCAAGGCCTTTTTTGTCGAGGCCATTAGGCAATCGACGAATCAAGAAGCAAGGGACATTGCGTCCTGGCGTGCGCGGATCAACGACTGGAAATCACGCTATGCCGCAATTCAGCCCGGCTACTTCCAATCCAACACGCTGAACCCCTATGTTTTCATCAAGGCGCTATCGGATGCCACGATGGAGGACGAGATAATTTTCGCCGACACCGGATGCGGTGTGGCGTGGATGAGCCAAGCATTCCAGTTCAAAACCGGGCAACGCTTCTACTCCGCCTTCAATAACACTCCCATGGGACATGGTCTGCCAGCCGCCATTGGCGCCTGCCTGGCGCTGAACCGGAAGCGCATCATCTGCGTAAGCGGCGACGGCGGCCTGATGATGAATATTCAAGAACTCAGCACGGTTCTCTACCATAAGCTGCCGGTCAAGATATTTGTGCTCAACAATCACGGCTACTCGATGATTCAGCAGACACAGGATCAATGGTTGAACTCCAAGTACGAAGCTTCAAGCGTGGCTGGCGGTCTGGGCTTTCCTGACTTCCCGAAGCTGGCCGAAGTACTTGGCTTCAATACCTTAAGCATCCACTCCAATCAGGAAGCGGACAGCGAAATAAAGGCTTTCCTCGACGCCCCTGGCCCCGGCTTTTGTAATGTCGAGTTAAGGCCGGAAGAACGAGTGATTCCGCAAGTGAAATATGGACGACCGATCGAGGACCCTGAACCGCTGCTACCGCGCAAAGAATTTCTCGCCAACATGGTCGTCGAGCCGCTTGATGTTTGCAGAACCCTCTGAAACTCTCAAATTGCCCCCCCCAGAAAGAGTCGCAATGGGTATCCCAAAGCAAGTCGTAAAGTTGTTACAAAGCGAAAACGCGTACAGACCAATTTCGGGCGAAGCACTCGTTTGTGGACGTCAGACCATCCTGCTTGACCAAGGCTCGATCGAAGAGGTTTTTTCAGCTCAACCAAATATTTCCAATAGTCTCTTAAACAAGTGGAAGGATCCAGAAAATCTAGATAAATCGACTCGGCACGGTGAAGGCTCTTTACGTGACGACGTGTTCCTAAAGACGTTTCTAGACATTAATTACAATTGCATTGACCTCTCGGACTATGAAGGGGCCAATATAATTTACGACTTAAATAACCCCGTATCTGAAGATTTGAAATCAAAGTTTGATTTCATATACTCAGGCGGCTGTCTTGATAATATATTTAATCCGGTTTCATTACTAACCAATATATCGAAGATGTTAAAACCAGGCGGCAGGGTGATGCACTACGAAAGTTTCAGCGGCGTAATGGGAACTTATCTTTTATTCAGCCCAGAGTGGTTTTTCAGTTATTACGCAATCAATAATTTCACCGACTGCAAAGTCTACGTATGTCATCAGACAACTCCGGGCATGACCCGCTTTGGCTATTCCACCAACTTATTTCTTTACCAACCATACTTTACCCGCAGCCTTGAGCCTGACTATTTTAAATTTGCCATGGCAAGCGCAGGAATTTTATATGTCCTCATTATCGCGGAAAAAAGCGCCCAGAGCAGCGCTGACAAATTTCCAATTCAATTACAATATTTGGATGAAAAATGTGAGGATTGGCGACTTGCATCTAAACGATTCGATATGTCTGGCAGGCCATTGATATCCTCTGAAATGAAAGAGAGCAACGTAGCGAAGCCATTTTTGAGCGACCATTATCACTACCTCGGGTCATATTATTAACATCCCACTAGTGACAATGGACACCTCGGAATGAATGAAGCTCCAGTAGATCAGGCAATTCATCTTTCAAAACTGGAGGACATGTTCAAATGCGGCCATCATCTTTACCACAACGGGCAACCCGACCAAGCAAGAGCGATATGGAAATCGGTAGCCATAGGGAAATGGAAGTTCTGTAAGGCATATGGATATGATGCGCTTAAGACTCGCGTACTGTCTGGGCGTTGGATACAAAATATTGGTCACTTCATTTTTTTGGACGCCTACCTAAAACTGTTCAAACTTGGACTACTTGCCGACACAGCGAACATCTGCCTTTTCGCAGATCTTTATCCTGGTAATCGTGTAAGCAATAATTTCCTCCTGGAATTGTATAAGGAGCACCTGACCATTCGCACGCGAAACGACGCCACGCTTAGCGAAACGTTTCGTGCGACATTACATTGGCTACGCGAAGATTTTGAATATGTCCGACTAAATGATACTGAAGCTATCGGCATGTACGAACTGGTTTTGCTGGCGAATGACTTGTGGGATAGAGCCAAACTACCCCCCTTAATAAATATTACTCAAGAGATAGATCAGAGAGGAAAAGAATTTCTGCGAAAAAATGGGATTGATGATAATGATTGGTTTGCCTGCGTACATGCACGTACACCTGGATACCATCCAATCGCTAAGGGAAATGAGGTTTCCGTACGTGATAGCGACATTCTCACTTATCAACAGTTATTCGCAAAAATTCTTGAATGGGGTGGAAAAGTAGTACGCCTCGGCAATCCGAATATGCCTCCCGTGCCTCGAATGAGAGGGGTCTTGGACTATACGACAATTGGAACGCAGGATCCGTTAATTGACATCTACTTGGCGGCAAAATGCAAATTTTTCGTTGGGTCGGTCTCTGGAATTGCATTGGTGGCAAACTTATTCAAGGTTCCCATTATCCAGGTGAACTATGCTCCTATCGGAGAAAGGCCATTATTTCGCGATACATATTGGGCACAAAAGGGATATCGATGTCTTTTAACTGGTGCAAAACTTTCATTTGACCAATTGAGAGAAAAGGGGTGTCTTTTCACCGAACACGCTGACAGCTTACGCCACGCAAATGTCGAAGTCATTGATCAATCCTCGGAGGAACTAGTCGATTCAGTCTCGTATTTCTACAACCACGCCATACTCGGAAGGGAAATTTCTCCTTCTGATGCGGCCATACAGAACTCCCATGCCAAATATCTCGATGATGCCAATACCATAGGAACGGGGAAAATTGTTCCGGCTAATGCTCGACAATTTTTTTCTCGGTAACCCCGTAGATTCGTTACGAAGCCCGTTATTTATTACCTCCATCAGACTCTCTACCGCCCAGGATGTTTGGTGTCTAAGGTTTGGCAAGCTATTGCATGTGCCCTGACGAAGCCAAGTTTGGGTAGTCTTCGTCCTTCAGCGGCTGAACATTCCGCCGTTAGATTCGAGCAAGTTTTGCTCCCAACCGTCTGTATTTTCTTATGAAAACTACACGAGCCGCAGTTCTGGAAGCCTTGGGCAAACCTCTCGCAATACGGGACATCGAGCTTCCGGAACTGCTTCCTGGCCAGGTTCTGATCAAAG
>MHZX01000054.1 GCA_001828935.1 Rhodocyclales bacterium RIFCSPLOWO2_02_FULL_63_24 | reverse complement strand
GAATGCCTGCTGATTGATGATCATCACGTTGATGCCGGCATCCGAAGAAAAGCTCTCCAGATTGTGCGGGTGCTTGGAGTTGTAGACGAAGTAACGGATGCGCTTGCCATACTGCTCAAGAAAGTGCTCCGCCATGATCTCGAAGGACTTCAAGACGCCTTCGCGAATGGCGATGCTGGGCACCACGACGATGAACTTGCACCAGCCGTACTCGCGGTTCAACTCGAACATCGACTTGATGTAGCAATAGGTCTTGCCCGTGCCGGTCTCCATCTCGATGTCGAGATTCACGTCGCAGACCGGCGTCTTCTTCAGTTCCGGCGAAACGGTGAGGTTCTGCCGCCGCTGCACGCCTTGCAGGTTCTCCAGCAGCCGGGCGGGAGGTAACGCAATCTTGTCGTTCGCAAAGCCGTCGCCCTCGAAACCGGCAAGGGCCATGGAACTGCCTGCCGCAGCGCGGCCCGGATCGATGGCGTATTTGAAACCCCGGCTTTTCGGCTGGCCGGCGAAGCAATCCACCACCGCCTTCACCGCGTCCGTCTGGTAGCCCTGCTGCTTGAACTTGAGTTTCATGCCAATTTAAGCTCTTCTTCTATTTCCGCAACGGTGGGTAACTGCGCTTGCACGTCGAGCGGAATGTCCTTGGTAATGAATGAACTGACGCCCATCGGCTTCTGAATATCGCGCAACGCGTATTCGACATCGAGTTTGTCCTTGGTCTTGCACAGGATCAGGCCGATGGTTGGTTGGTCGCCTTCCGAGCGCAGCAGATCGTCGACGGCCGACAGGTAGAAGTTCAGCTTGCCGATGTATTCCGGCTTGAACTCGCCGGCCTTGAGCTCAACCACGATGTGGCACTTCAGGCGCGTGTGATAGAAAAGCAAGTCCAGAAAATAATCCTTGCCGTTGATGCTCATCGGCACCTGACGGCCCAGATACGCGAAGCCCTTGCCCAGTTCCAGCAGAAAGCGCGTGATCTGCCCGACAAGCTGGTTTTCGATGTCGCGCTCCAGCGCCTGCGGCCCCAGCGTCAGAAAGTCGAAAACATAGGGGTCTTTCAGCGTCTGCTGCACCAGTTCGGACTGCGGCATCGGCAGCGTCGTGGCGAAATTGCCCACCGACTTGCCCGCGCGCAGATGGAACTGCTGCTCGATCTGCCGCTCCAGCACGACGCGGCTCCAGCCATTCTCGACGCAGGCCCTGGCGTACAGCAGGGCAACATCCACATCCTTGATCTTCGCCAGCAGGGTGCGCACATGCCCCCAGGGAATTTGTCCCACGGCCTGTGGGACAAATTCATGCTGCGCGCCGAAGAAGACATAGAACTGGCGCATGGCGAACAAACTGGTGCGCGAAAAGCCCGCCATGCCGGGATAGGCCGACTGCAAATCCTTGGCCATCTGCTCCACCACCGCAGCGCCCCAACCCCGCTCCTGCTGCAAACTCGTCAAGGTTCGCCCGACATCCCAATACAAGGCCAGCAACTCCGCATTGACGGCCAGCACGGCACGCACCTGCGCCGCCTGGATACGCTGCTTGACAGTCTCCAGAGCTTGCCGATAGTCGCCGTGCGCAACAATCTCGTTCATGAGCAGTGTGCCCCTAGAGCGACTTCACTTCGGTGTCTGGGCTCAGCAGCTTGAATATCTGCACCACGTTGATCTTGGTACTGTCGCTGGCGTAACTGCTGTCGCGGAAAACAGCCCGCAGCGGCTTGCGCTTGGCCAGTTCCTTCACGAGGTCTTCGGTGACGTTCGGATCGAAGCAGGCCGCCAGCGCGTTGCCGTCCACGAAGAACACCGTCTTGCCGGCAATCATCTGCTGCTCGATGGGCAGGGCTAGGTCTACGCCCCAATCGACCAGCACTTGGAACAGCAGGTCTTCCGGTGTGCGATCTTCCTTGATGTTGTCGGTGTGAAGGGCCAGTTGATCCTGCTTGACTGCGTCCGGTGCGTAGTACACGTCCATCATGTTGGACGTGTCGATCTTCAGGACGCGGAAGCCGATGTCGAGGTCGGGGGCGGAAATGGTGTTTTCGTCCTTTATCTTGGCACCAGCGCGACGGATGCGCTCTTTCCCGATGTCCGGTATTAATCGATACCCAGCACGAAACGCGTCAGTACCTTCTTCGCACCGTTCTGGTAGCTGAACCATGATGTGGCGGCGTTTCCCACCATCCTCTCCGTTCATCGCCATTACAGCATGGGCCGTAGTGGCGGAGCCGGCAAAAAAATCCAGAACTATGTCGTCAGACTGAACTTGTGCAATGGTAAGGAGGTACTGCACCAACGCAGATGGCTTGGCGAAATCGAAAGGGATTCCAAGCGCAATCAGCTCTTTGGCGGCATGCCGATTCTCAAATTTCGTGATGAGGTCGACTGGAATTTGCCCTTCTTCTTGGCGATTGTTAAGCCAAATCTTGGTATATACGTTCCACTGCGATGGATTTCCCTTCTCGTCGATCAGTGGCGATGTTGATGTCCGCTTAAATTCGATATCACCAATTGCCCGCATGTCCAAATAGCCCTGTTCGACAACACGCCAACGTTTATTGGGCGGAGGAATACATTTGGACCCATCAGGGCACTCGATGAAGTATCGTGCATTCCTTGAGCGTTCAAGGGTTAAGGACGGCTGGTATAAACCCATCGTCCGATAGAACTCACCTTTTCGCGTCCCTTCGCGTTCGATTTGGTTGTAAACCTTATCAATCAAATCTTGACTCATCTTGTCCTTGAATCCAGTCGCAGTTTCGATATCTCGCGCATAAACAAGAATGAACTCAAGATTTGGCGAGAAAAACCGGCCATTATTTCCCCCGCGCTTCATGGCCCTACCAACCACGCCGATACGATTACTTTCTCCGAATATCTCGGAACAGATGAATGACGCAGAACCTATCTCTTCCTGGCCGATAGATAGAAACAGGACGCCATCTTCCCCCAACAGATTTCTAGCCAGCTTTATTCGCGGGTAGAGCATATTCATCCAGTCAGAATGAAATCTGCCATTGCTCTCAGTATTTGCAACTAATCGATTTCCAGATTCGTCCGCCTGATTCGAACGAACGAAGTATTCCTCCGCATCCTCCGCAAAATAGTCGTCGTAGATGAAATCATTGCCCGTGTTGTACGGCGGATCGATGTAGATCAGCTTCACCTTCCCGAGATAGGTCTCCTGCAACAGCTTCAGCGCATCGAGGTTGTCACCTTCGATGAAGAGATTTTTCGTCGTATCGAAGTCCACGCTCTCCTCGCGGTAAGGCCGCAGCGTCTTGGCAATCGGCGCATTGGCGGCCAGCAGCGCTTCGCGCTTGCCGGGCCAGTCGAGGTGGTAGCGCTCGCGCGGGCCTTCGACGATGTGGTCGGCGAGTTCCTGGCGGAGTTGGTCGAAATCGATCGCCCGCTTGAGTTGCCCGGTCTTCTCGTCGGCCGATTCGGTGACGCAGTTCGGGAAGAGTGTGGCGAGTTTCTCGATGTTCTCGGCGGTGAGGTTCGGCGTGTGCAGTTTGAGTTTTTCCATGGGAAGGACTTATCAATGTTGTAACGAGGCCAGCTCGGTGGCGAGCTCGCGCAGTTGCGCATTCAGCTCCACCTTGCGGTTGAATTGCTTCTCCTGGGCGAGCCGCGCTTCCAGTTGCTGCTGGGCCTTCCTCTTCGCCACCAGCGCATTGTAGCGGTCGACATGATCGGCGATGCCCTCGCCGGGTCGCGGCGACAGCGGAATGTGGCGGCGGACGATCTGTTCATAGAGGCCGGCGAGATCGAGCGCCACGGGCAGCGGCGGCCGTTCGGTATCCAGCGGCTGCGGCTCGGTTTGAAAGCTGGCCTCGATCACCCACTTCGACGCATCCGCCTCGCTGGGGCGCTTCCAGGAGGCGGCAAAGCGAACCTGCCCGTCGTACGTAAGTTGAAACACCAGCGGGAAGGGGACGGCCTTGTCGATGGCCTGAAGTACGGCCGGGTCGAGCTGCGGCGTTCTGAGCGCAATCTCGAAGACCTGAATTTCGTTGATGCCGTTGCGTGGCGGCAGCTTGATGGTTTCGCGTGACAGCTTGTACTTCCAGAGTATTTCGCCGACCTGGGCGACGAAGAGTTCCTTGACCCGCTTCGAGGGCCTGGCGTGCGCGTAAATCTTGGTCTTGGGCACGGCGCCATTGAACTCGGCTTGTTTCGGATAGGCGAACATGGGCCTCAGAGCACGACGTAGGCTTCGGCGCCGCCGGGGATCAGGGCGGCTTGGATGTGCCGATCCAGGGTGAGCAGCTTGCCCTGCCGGTGCATCGCCAGACTAAGCAGATAGTGGTCGGTCAAGTGCTTCGACACCGGCAAAGCCGGAGCACTGCGCAAGGACAGGTCGTCGGGCCAGAAGCGGTGTCCTTCATGAGCACAGAGCTGCTTCAGGATGGTGCATGCAGCGTCCGTGCTGCCCGGGCCATTCAGGTAACTGGGATGGCTGATGATGCGCACAAAACCGTTCTCCGTGATCGGACAGGTCGCCCAGCCGCGCTGGTGGTTGGCGAGAAAAAACGATTCCGCCTTGCCGTGGTGTTCGTGATCGGGGTCGGCCAGGGCAATCAGGATGTTGATGTCGAGCAGATACATACGCGCCGCTAGATGCCCTCGCGTTCCATGATTTCGTAGATGAGCTGACTGGTCACCTTGACGCCCCGCTTCTTGAGCATGGTCTCGATCACATGGCGCGTGGTGCCGCCATCCGTTGCCGAGGTGTCGTAAAACACAATGAACGCGATCAACTCGAAGTCGTCGAGGCCATGGATGGTATTCACCAGCGCGGTGGTCTTGCCGCCCGAGAACAGGCTGTCGATATCCTTCTCTTCCTTCAACTCGACCATGGAGCGAATGGCCTTGCCCAGCAGCTCCGAATAGGCATCCATGCGGCGGCCGTCCTTGGTGGCCTTGTTGAATGCCTGGTACACCTTGGGGATGGGCTCATGCCGCTCCTTGCAGGCGGCACGAGCGAGGTCGAGGAGCCGCTTGGCTTCCGTGTGATTGGCGACCACGGTGCCGTCCTGCGCGACATAGACGAGGTAATACGGGTGCAGCCGGTTCTGCCGGTTGATGTTCACGCCGTCGTTGCGGTTGCGCAGGGCAAAGATGGCGCCGGGCACCAGGCCCCGCTCTGGCGCGGCCGGCACGACGGCGTGCATGCCGTTGGGCAGGCTGGCCAGGTCGCCGTGGGTTTTGACGTAGTTGAGCAAGTCCATGCGGAAATCGTTCAAGCCGAGATCGGTGATGGAGATGCCGGTCTTGAGGTCTTCCAGCTCGATGACTTCTTCTTGCAGCCGTCGCAGTTGCTCCCGGCGGTAGGCGACGTCATTGGCGCGGGAATCGAGCGGATTGTCGTCGCCGCTGGCGGTGACGTCGGCGATGATCATGCGGTTTTCGACGCGCTCTTTGAGATTGATGTATTCGTCGAGCGTGATGTCGGGCCAGTAGTTCACCAACTGGATGCAGGCGTTTTGCGAGCCGATGCGGTCGATACGACCGAAGCGCTGGATGATGCGAACAGGGTTCCAGTGGATATCGTAGTTGATGAGGTAATCGCAGTCCTGGAGGTTCTGGCCCTCGGAAATACAATCAGTACCGATGAGCAGGTCAATCTCGCCCGGCTCCTTGGGCAGGATGGCCGCCTTTTCTTTCGAGCGCGGCGAGAACAGCGTGAGCAGCGATTGAAAGTCGTAGGTTTTCTTCAGCGTGCTTTTCTGATTATTGCCGCCGGTGACCTTGGCGGTGTGGAGCTGCTGTTGCGCCAGAAAGAAGGGCGCAAGGTGCTCGTAGAGGTAATCCGCCGTGTCGGCAAACGCAGTGAAGATGAAAACCTTCTTGTTTCCGATGTTGATGGGCGAGGCCAGCTTGCTGAGGATGGTGGTCTTGAGATGCTGGAGCTTGGCGTCGTCGGAAGGCGTGACCTTCTGCATCTCCGTCAACAAATCCTCGATGACGGCGAGATCGGCGCGCAACTCTTGCTCCCAGCGCGGGAGATCCATGTCGGAGAGATTGATCTGCACCTTGTTGCCGATCTGCTCGTCATCGGGACTCGGAAATTCGGTGTCGTCATCCGGCTCGGCATCGACGAAGGCGGGAGAGACATCGGCGAATGTGGCGTCGCGCCCCGTCTTCTGGAAGTCGGCGATCTTCGCCAGCGTTCGATGGTGATTGTCGGCCAGGCTCTGCAAGGTAAGGCGGAATGAATGCACCGAACTTTCCAGCCGCTTGAGAAGGTTCACGGTCATCAAGGCCTGGATGCCCTTCTCGCGACCCGTCTGCTTGAGGTTGCCGTGGCCCAGGTCCGCGTCGGGATCGTAGCGCGCCTCGTATTGGAACAAGCGGCTGGGCTGCACGTAACTCAGGGGCGCATACACGGCGAGCGTCAGCGCGCTCAAGCGCTCGAAGATTTCGTTGAAGCCGATGACATCCTTGCGGTGGGTGAGCTGGCAGTGGAAGGACAGCGGCTTGAGACGTTCCGGGAAGGTGCCGATGTCCTTGGTGTCGTAGTAGGTCTGAATGTGGCGACGGGAACGGGCAATCGTCACGCTGTCGAGCAGTTCGAAGAAATCGAAGTCGAGGGAGTTGAGAATTGCCACGGCGGTGCGATCCTGCGGCGGCAGCTCCGACCAAGCGTTGAAAGCGGTTTGGGCGCGGCGAAAGATTTCGTCGATATGCTTTTCGGACTTGAGCTTCGACGTAAGGTTTTCCGAGTCGCCTTCGTAGGCGAGCGCGAGCTGGTTCTTGAGGTCGGCGAAGCGATTGTTCACCGGCGTGGCGGACAGCATGAGCACCTTGGTCTTGACGCCCTGGCGGACAACTTGATTCAACAGGCGCTGATAGCGGGTCTCGCGCTCGCGATAAAGGTCGTTGTTGCGAAAGTTGTGGGACTCGTCGATCACCACCAGATCGTAGTTGCCCCAATTCACGCGGTTGAGCGGCATTCCGCCGATGGAGATACCACTTTCCCGAAGCAAGTCGGTATGGCAGAGCACATCGTAGCCAAAGCGATCCTTGGCAAAGATGTTGGTGACGAGGTTACCCCGGTAAGTTAGCCAGTTGTCTGCCAGCTTCTTTGGGCAGAGGACGAGCACGGAGCGATTGCGCAGCTCGTAATACTTGACGACGGCCAGCGCGGTGAAGGTCTTGCCGAGGCCGACGCTGTCGGCCAGGATGCAGCCGTTGTAGGTCTCCAGTTTGTTGATGATGCCGTTGGCGGCGTCGCGCTGGAAGTTGAAGAGCTTTTTCCAGACAAGGCTGTCCTGGTAGCCTGTACGATCATTTGGCAAGACATCGGCCGTGATGTCTTCCAGGAACTCACTGAAAATGTTGTAGAGCATCAGGAAGTAGATGCGCTCGGGCGAATTCTCTTGATAGACGGAGGCGATGTGTTCGCAGAGCTTCGCGGTGACGTCTTCGAGCTTTGCCGGATCGTTCCATATCTGATCGAAGAGCGAAAGGTAGGTAGCCGTCGTGGGCTGCTCGTCCACGCGATGGACGAAATTGGAGACGGCGTTGCCTTTTTCGTAGCCAAGGGCGACGGCCGTGAACCCGTGCAGGGGAAAGTAGACGGACTCCTTGCCTTCCGCGGTGACCGCAGCGAATTGCTGCATCGGGGCGCGACCGCGATTCGACCGGAAGATAGCCTTCTGCCGCATCCACTCCGCGCATTCCTTGGCGATGGCGCGTTGGGTGAGTTCGTTGCGAAGACGCACTTCGAACTCGCTGCCGTAGAGACTGCGCTCGCGCTCAAGCTTGGGGATATGGAACTCGCGATGTTCCTTGTTCAGGTGATCAGTGGTTTCACCGGGAACGAATGTCGGCGACGTAAAAATGAACTGGAGGGAATCGATCTTCTCCAACTCAGCCTTCAGTGCTTCGAAGGCATAGATCGAGAAACACGAAGCAGCTATCCGGAGCTTCGATCCGGGTTGAATGACCGGCTTCAAGTCATCGCCGAGGAGACGATTGATGTTATCGAGTATTTCCATCGTCCAATTCATCGCCCCCGAGGCGTTGCGCGAACTATTGTTGGTGCCGAGGAATCACTGTGTGCAGAAAGGTACCGAAACAATCACATCCCGATATCGCACACCATTGATCGCCAAAAATTGAACCATGGGCTCTAGGACCGCTTACTCCGCCTTGATTATATCCGATGCCATGAAACCTGCATGAATACTGGACTTCTGAGGATATGTCATTTGCCTTCATTGTCACGCTTGCGATCAATCGTTGATCGCTGGTGCTGGCAATCGTCAGCACCGATCCAGTTGCCCTACGACTTCCGAATATCAATCGCGGAATACGGATCCCTGATTCCCCGCAACCAAATTCTAGCGCCGCTGCGCGCTGATCACTCCGGGCACTTCGCGCAACTGCGCCAAGGCCTTCTGCAGCGCCGCGGTGCCTGACAGTTCGACCGTGAAGCTCATGTGGGCGACGCCTGCGCGGGACTGCGTCTTGACCGCCGTGACGTTGATCTTCTCGCGCGACAGGACATCGGATATGTCGCGCAGCAGCCCTTGCCGATCGCCTGCATCGACCAGCAAATCGACCGGATAGACGGCGCCCGACTTGAGGTCGGCCTGCTCGCCCCAGCCCCCACCCCACTGCGCGCTGATGACCCGCTCGGGATTGCGCGCCGCCATGTTGCGGAAGTTGATGCATTCGACGCGATGGATCGAGATGCCCTTGCCGCGCGTGACAAAGCCGATGATGGCGTCCGGCGGAATCGGCTTGCAGCAGGTGCCGACCTGGGTCAGCAGTTTGTCCACGCCGACCACCAGGATGCGGCTGTCGCCGGCGCGGCTCTTGCGCGTCTGGATTTCCGGTTCGGGCGGCAGCGCTTCGGCGCCGCCGCGCAAGGCCACGTCGATCGCCCGCATGCCGATTTCGCCGCGCGCCGCGGCGAGATACAGCGCCTCGGCGCTCTTCAGTCCGAGCTTGACCGCCAGTTCGTCGAGATTGGCCTGGGTCTGCCCTTCGCGCTGCAACTCGCGGGTGACCAGGCTGCGCCCCTGCGTCAGCAGTTCCGCTTCGTCCTGCGCCGCAAACCACTGCTTGACCTTGGACCGCGCGCGGTGCGTCGCCAGATAGCCCTGGGTCGGATTCAGCCAGTCGCGCGACGGCCCGCCGCTCTTGACCGCGACGATCTCCACCCGCTGCCCGTTCTGCAAGGCCGTGTTGAGCGGCGCCATGTGGCCGTCGATTTTTGCGCCGCGGCAGCGGTGACCGAGATCGGTATGCAGCCGGTAGGCGAAATCCAGCGCCGTGGCGCCGCGCGGCAGGTCGATCACCTTGTCCTGCGGCGTCAGCACATAGATCGTGTCGTCCAGCGCGGCGCGCTTGAACTGCTCCACCCATTCCGCCGAATCGGCGATTTCGTCACGCCACGACAACAGCTGGCGCAGCCAGGAAATCTTGTCCTCATAGGCGCCGCTGGCCTTCACCGAGCCGGACTCCTTGTAGCGCCAGTGGGCGGCGACACCCAGCTCGGCGTGCTCGTGCATCTCGCGGGTGCGGATCTGGACTTCCAGCGAACGGCCATCGGGGTCTTCCACTGCGGTGTGCAGCGAGCGGTAGAAATTGCCCTTGGGATGCGATATGTAATCGTCGAACTCGCCGTGAATCGGCTGCCACAGGTGATGGACGATGCCCAGCGCGGTGTAGCAGTCCTTGATCTCATCGACGATGATGCGCACCGCGCGCACGTCATAGACCTCGGCAAAGTCGATGTCCTTGCCGCGCATCTTGTTCCAGATGCTGAAGATGTGCTTGGGCCGGCCGTAGATTTCGGCGCGAATCCCGACCGCGGCCAGTTCGCTCTCCAGGCGCGCCACGGCGGCCTCGATGAAGTTCTCGCGCTCCGAGCGCTTTTCGTCGAGCATCTTGGCGATGCGCTTGTAGGTCTCCGGTTCCAGATAGCGGAAGGAAAGATCTTCGAGCTCCCACTTGACGTGCCAGATGCCCAGCCGGTTGGCCAGCGGCGCATAGATCAGCAGGCTTTCCTTGGCCATCTCGTCGCGCTGGCTGCCGGGCTGGTTGGTCAGGAAGCGCAGGGTCTGCACCCGGCTCGCAAGCCGCAGCAGGACCACCCGGATGTCATCGACCATGGCCAGCAGCATCTTGCGCAGGATTTCGGCCTGGGTCTTCACCTCGGCCACGCCTTCGCCAGCCGCGGCACGCGTCAGCGGGCGCAGGCTGCCGAGCCGGTGCAGCCCCGCCACCAGCCCGGCCACCGTGTCGCCAAAGCCGACTTTCAGGTGTTCGTTGCAGTCCTTGACGTGGTCGCTGGTGGCGAACAGCAGGGCCGCAATCCGCGCATCGGTATCGAGATCGAGCGAGGCCACGATCAGGGCCATGCCCAGGGCGTGCTGCAGGATGGATTCGCCGGTGCCGAGCAGCTTGTCGCCGTAGGCCTCGCGCGCCAGCGCCAGCGCCGAGCCGGCACGAGCCGCCGCTTCGGCGGGCAGGCCGCTGCACAACTGCGACAACACTTCGGCTTCGCTCGATTGCTGGAGGGAATGCACTACGGAGACCATGGGCCGATTATCCCATGCCGGGCATATCGCCTGGATACCGTCCCAGGCGCAAACGCACTGGGACATAATCGCCCTTCCATGAAAAAGCTACCGCACGTTTCCCCCTACCTCCTGCTGACCCTTGCCAACCTGTTCTGGGCCGGCAACTGGGTCGTCAGCCGCGCCTTTCGCGGCGAGCTGCCGCCGGTTGCGCTCGCCTTCTGGCGCTGGGTGGTGGCCCTGCTGTGCCTGCTGGCGATATCCCTGCCCCACGTCCGGCGCGACTGGCCGCAACTGCGCGCGGCCTGGCCCTGGCTGCTGTTCTATGGCGCGCTGGGCACCGGCGGCTACAACGTGCTGGTCTACGGCGGCCTGCAATACACGACGGCGATCAACGGCACGCTGCTGAATTCCTTCATTCCCATCATGATCGTGCTGATTTCCTGGCTGGTGCAGGGCAAGCGCCTGCACGGCCGCGAAACGGCGGGCATCCTGGTCTCCTTCGTCGGCGTGGTCGGCATCGTTGCCCACGGCGATCTGCAGCGCCTGCGTGAACTCACGCTGAATGTCGGCGACCTGTGGATCCTCGCTTCGGTGCTGGCCTGGTCGGCCTATACCCTGCTGCTGTCGCGCCGGCCGGCGGTGCATACGCTGTCCTTCCTGACGTCGATCACGGTCACCGGCCTGATCTTCCTGTCGCCCTTCTACCTCTGGGAGATGGCCCAGGGCCGCCATGTCATCGCGACACCGGGATCGATAGCCGGCATCGTCTACACCGGAGTGGGACCGGCGTTCCTTGGCTACATCCTGTGGAATCGCGGCGTGGCCGAGGTGGGCCCCACCCGCGCCGGCCTCTTCATGCACCTGGTGCCTGCCTTCGGCATCGTCCTGGCGATGATCTTTCTCGGCGAAACGCCCGCCCTCTATCATGCCGTCGGAATCGGCCTGATCTTCGCCGGGATCTGGCTCAACACCCGGCGCGTCACATGATCCGCAAGCTATTGGCCTGGTGGCGGCGGCGCCAGGGCGATCGTCTCGAAATCCCCGAGCCGCTATGGGCTCAAGTCGAACGCGGCCTGCCTTTTCTCGGCCACCTGAGCCCCGACGAGCGCAGCCATCTGCGCCAACTGGCGCGCCAGTTCATCGCCGAAAAGCAATGGAGCGGCGCCCAGGGCCTGCAACTGACACCCCGCATCCAGCTCGCGATCGCCTTGCAGGCCTGCCTGCCGATCCTGCACCTGGGCCTCGCCTGGTATGCCGGATGGGTCGGCATCGTGGTCTATCCGGGCGACTTCGTGATTCCGCGGCGGATGATGGACGAGGACGGCGTGGTGCATGAGTTCGACGACGAGGTGATGGGCGAGGCCTGGTACGGCGGCCCGGTGCTGATCTCCTGGTTCGAGCACGCGGAGGACGCCGACGGCATCAACGTGGTGATCCACGAGTTCGCCCACAAGCTGGACATGAAAAGCGGCGCAACCGACGGCCTGCCGCCGCTGCACTCGGGCATGTCGCGGCAACGCTGGATCGAGGTCATGGGCCGGGCCTTCGACGACTTCCAGAAACGTGTCGATAGCGGCGAGAACACGCCGCTGGATCCCTATGGCGCCGAACTGCCGGCCGAGTTCTTTGCCGTCGCCAGCGAAGCCTTTTTCGAGACCCCGGCATTGCTCAAGGGCGAATATCCGGAGGTCTACACGCAGCTCCGGCTGTTCTACGGACAGGATCCGGCTGTACTAGAATTTGGCGAAGTATCCGTTGATTCGCGATCGGCCAAGCCATGTTGAAACTGTCCCGCTTCCTGTTGCTCGGCGCTGCCGCCGCCCTGCTGTCCGGCTGCGTGAAGTTCTATATCGCCGGCCACACGGAGGACTTCGCCGATTACATCAGCGGCGAGGGCGAAGGCGACCCCTTCACCGGCTACGGCACCTCGACCATCGAATTCGCCAAGCTGAAGATCCGCTGCAGCGGCCCCTATCAGCCCGACGGCAGAAATCGCGGGGCGCGCGGCACAGTCACCTGCAGCGACGGCCGCCGCATCGAACTGGTCAGCCGCCTGAGCAGCATGGATACCGGCGACGGCAACGGCACCGACAATTTCGGCCACCGCGGACGGTTTGTATTCTCCACCAACGAGGCCTACGTGGAACGAGAGGGCGAGCGCTATCGCGACGAAGTGGCGCGCCGCAATCTTGACGTTGCCCATCTGCGCGTTGCAGCCGCCAGCAGCGTGGCTGCCGCACCCGTTTCGGCGCCCAGGCAGTCCGCGGCCGCAGCGGAAGCGACCGCAGCCGCGGTCGCCGTCGCGCCAGCGCCGACTCCTGCCCTGAATGCCGCCCCCGGCGGCGCGCCAGGCATGGCAGCGGCTGAGGCGAATCTTCGCCCGGTTCCAGCACCGGCCATGCCGCAAGGTGAAGGCAAGCTGGCGCTGGTGGTCGGCAACTCGAACTATCCCGGCGCGCCGCTGAAGAACCCGGTGGCCGACGCCCGCGCGATTGCCGCGAAGTTCCGCGCGCTGGGCTTCGAAGTCCTGCACGGAGAAAACCTCAGCCAGCGCGGAATGACCCGCCTCGTCACCCGCTTCGGCGAGCGGCTGCCGGGACGGCAGGTCGGCGTCTTCTACTACGCCGGCCACGGTATGCAGGTGCGCGGCCGCAACTACCTGATCCCGATCGACGCCCAGATCACCAGCGAAGCCTCGGCGCGCAGCGAATCGATCGACGTCGATCAGGTGCTCGATCATCTCGCCACCTCCGGCAGCGGCGTCAACCTGGTGGTGCTCGACGCCTGCCGCAACAATCCCTTCGAACGGCGTTTCCGCAGCACCGCGGGTGGGCTGGCCCAGCTCGATGCGCCGAAAGGAACGCTGATCGCCTTCGCCACCGCCCCGGGCAAAGTCGCCTTCGATGGCGAAGGGGTGCACGGCACCTACACCAGCGCCCTGCTGAGGGTGCTCGACGAACCGGGACTCAACATCGAGTCGGTGTTCAAGCGCGTGCGCACCGAGGTTTCGCGGATCACCGGCGACCAGCAGATTCCATGGGAAGCCTCGTCGCTGACCGGCGAGTTCTATTTTGTCCCGGGACGGGTCGCCGCCGAGGCACCCAGGGCAGCCGATACGGAAATGCTGTTCTGGCAGTCGATCAAGGACAGCAGGGACGCGGATGACTTCACCGCCTACCTGAAGCGCTATCCCGATGGCGCGTTTGCCGACATCGCGCGCAACCGCCTGCGCAAAGCCAAGCCGAATTGAACCGCAAGCCCCCGGCGCGCTCCCCCTCCTGCCGGGACCGCTACCCGGACGTGCGCACCGGCGCCGCTATGGTGTGTGATTTTCCCGCCGCCGGTCGATCTTGACCTCGGTGATCGGCGTCACCTCACCGCGTTCGTCCTGCTCTTCGAGCCTGACCGGGAAGCCCCAGAGCGTCGCCACATGTTTCAACATCGCGTCGCGGGTGTCGCCCAACGGACGCCCCTGGTAGCGGAAATGGCGCAAGGTCAGGGAGCGCTCGCCGCGCAGATCGACGTTCCAGACCTGGATATCAGGTTCCCGGCTGCCAAGATTGTATTGATCGGCCAGCGCCTGCCTGAGCGCCCGATAGCCCTGCTCGTCGTGGATCGCCTCGATGCGCAGCCTGGGCTCATCGGCGTCGTCGAGGATGTTGAAAAGGCGGAATTCGCGCATCAGTTTGGGTGACAGGTACTGGGCGATAAAGCTTTCGTCCTTGAAGTTGCGCATGGCGAAATCCATCGACGCGCGCCAGTCGCTCCCCGCCAGCTCGGGAAACCACTCGCGATCTTCCGCGGTGGGCTCCCGGCACATGCGCTGGATGTCGCGCCACATGGCAAAGCCCAGCGCATAGGGATTGATGCCGCCGAACTGCCTGCTGTTGAACGGCGGCTGGAACACGACGTTGGTGTGATGCTGGAGGAACTCCAGCATGAAGCCGTCGCCGAGCAGGTGCTGGTCGTAGAGATGGTAGAGCATGGTGTAGTGCCAGAAGCAGGCCCAGCCCTCGTTCATCAACTGGGTTTGCCGCTGCGGGTAGAAATACTGGCCGATCTTGCGCACGATGCGCACGATCTCCCGCTGCCAGGGTTCCAGCAGGGGTGCGTTCTTCTCGATGAAATACAGCAGATTTTCCTCGGGCTCCTCGGGAAAGCGTCGTTCCACTTCGGTCGCTTCCTTGGCCTGGCGCTGGGGCAGCGTGCGCCAGAGGTCATTGACCTGCGATTGCAGGTAGGTTTCCCGCTCCTTGCGGCGCTCGCGCTCCTTGACCAGGGACAGCTTTGGCGGCCGCTTGTAGCGGTCCACCCCGACGCTCATCAGCGCGTGGCAGGCGTCCAGCAGGCGCTCCACCTCGTCCTCGCCGTAACGCTCCTCGCACTCCGCGATGACGTTGCGCGCGAATACAAGGTAATCGATGATCGCCTCTGCCGACGTCCAGGTGCGAAACAGGTAGTTGCCCTTGAAAAACGAATTGTGGCCATAGGCCGCGTGGGCGATGACCAGCGCCTGCATGGGCAGCGTGTTCTCCTCCATCAGGTACACGATGCAAGGATCGGAGTTGATCACGATCTCGTAGGCGAGACCCATCTGGCCGCGCTTGTAACTCTTTTCGGTGGACAGGAAGTGCTTGCCGAAGGACCAGTGGTGATAGTAGACCGGCATGCCGATCGAGGCATAGGCATCCATCATCTGCTCGGCGGTGATGATTTCGAGCTGGTGGCGATAGCAGTCGAGGCCGTACTCGCCTGCAACGCGCCCGATTTCGCGGTCGTAGCGTTCGAGTGAGGCAAAGCTCCATTCGGATCCGGCAGGCAGGGCATGGGTCTTCTTGTTCATGGTGCGATCACGCCAGGCTCTTGCGGAACAGTTCACGGAACACCGGATAGATATCGGGCAAACCGGCGATCTGCTGCATGGCAAAGCGCTGCGGATGGTTTGCCTTGACTTTGGCATACTCGCGCCAGAGGTTCTGTGGCTCGCCGCCGGAGATCTCGATGTAGGCGTAGTACTGAATCAGCGGCACGATGCTGGCTTCCAGCATGTCCCGGCATTTCGGCGAATCGGCGTCCCAGTTGTCGCCGTCGGAGGCCTGGGCGCAATAGATGTTCCAGACATTGGAGGCATAGCGCTCGCGCACGACCCGCAGCATCAGTTCGAGCGCGCTCGACACCACGGTTCCCCCGGTCTCGCGCGAATGGAAGAAATCGTCTTCATCGACCTCCATCGCTTGCGTATGGTGACGGATGAAGACGATCTCGATGTGTTCGTAGGTCCGCGTCAGGAACAGGTAGAGCAGCATGAAAAAGCGCTTGGCGATCTGTTTCTTCTCGTCGTCCATCGAACCCGAGACGTCCATCACGCAGAACATCACGGCCTGGGTCGACGGCGCCGGGATGCGGATACGGTTGTTGTAGCGCAGATCGAAAGTATCGATGAAGGGCAAGGCCTCGATCCTGCGCAGCAGGCGGGCGATCTCGCTGCGCAGTTCGGCGGCCCGCTCGCTGTCGCCGTCGCCACACAGTTCCAGCTCGGCAAGCTCCGCCCTTAACGCGCGCAACGCCTTCTGATAGGGCCCGCCCGCCGCCAGGCGCCGCCCGGTGGCGCCGCGCAGGGAACGCACGACATTGATGTTGGCAGGCACCCCGGTCGAGGTATAGCCGGCGCGCACGCGCTTGTATTCGGCGATGCGGGCGAGCTGCGTCTTGACCAGGTGCGGCAGCGCCAGATCGTCGAAGAAGATGTCGAGGAATTCCTCGCGCGACAGCGTAAACACGAAATCGTCGAGTCCCTCGCCCTCCAGGCTGGCGCCGCTGCCGCGACCTCCAGCGCCCTCCTCGGGCCGCTCTATTTCGTCGCCGGTGACGAAGCGGTCATTGCCCGGCTGCACCACGCTCCAGCGTCCGCCGCGACCATGGCGGAACTGCGGTTCCGAAATGTCTTTCGCCGGGATGCCGACTTTTTCGCCGTTGTCGATATCGGCGATGTTGCGTCGGGCGATGGCCTCCTGCACCGCCTTCCGGATCTGGCCCTTGAAGCGCCGGATGAAGCGGTTGCGATTGACGGCGCTCTTGTTCTTGCTGTCGTTGCGCCGGTCGATGATCTGAAGCATGCCGACCTCCCGTTCCGTTTTTCCGCCCGCCGCGGGACAACCGAGGCGCGGCGCCGCCTGCGGTGCTCAGGATGACTTGCGTACGCGCAGATACCATTCGGCCAGCAGACGGACCTGCTTCTCCGTGTAGCCCTTGGCCTTCATGCGATCCACGAAATCCTGGTGCTTGCGCTGGTCGTCGGCACTGGCCTTGCTGTTGAAGGAGATCACCGGCAACAGTTCCTCGGTGTTGGAGAACATCTTCTTCTCGATCACGACACGCAGCTTTTCGTAGGAGGTCCAGGCCGGATTCATGCCGTCGTTCTTGGCCCTGGCGCGCAGCACGAAATTCACCACCTCGTTGCGGAAGTCCTTCGGATTGCTGATGCCGGCGGGCTTCTCGATCTTTTCCAGTTCGTCGTTGAGGGCGCTGCGATCGAGTATCTCGCCGGTGTTCGGATCGCGGAATTCCTGGTCCTGGATCCAGAAGTCGGCATAGGTGACGTAGCGGTCGAAGATGTTCTGGCCATACTCGGAATAGGACTCCAGGTAAGCCGTCTGGATTTCCTTGCCGATGAACTCGGCGTAGCGCGGCGCGAGGAACTCCTTGATGAATCCCAGGTAGCGCTGCTCCACCTCGGGCGGGAACTGCTCCTGCTCGATCTGCTGCTCCACCACGTACATCAGGTGCACGGGATTGGCAGCCACTTCGCGATGGTCGAAGTTGAACACCTTGGACAGTATCTTGAAGGCAAAGCGCGTAGATAGGCCCGTCATTCCCTCATCGACTCCGGCATAGTCGCGGTACTCCTGGTAGGACTTGGCCTTCGGATCGGTGTCCTTGAGATTCTCGCCGTCGTAGACCCGCATCTTCGAGTAGATCGCCGAGTTTTCGGGTTCCTTCAGGCGCGACAGCACGGCGAATTGCGCCATCATCAATAGCGTGTCCGGTGCGCACGGCGCCTTCGACAGCGAGGAGTTCGCCAGCAGCTTCTCGTAGATCTTGACCTCCTCGGAAACGCGCAGGCAGTAAGGCACCTTGACGATGTAGATGCGGTCGAGGAAAGCCTCGTTGTTGCGGTTGTTCTTGAAGGCCATCCACTCGGCCTCGTTGGAGTGCGCCAGGATCATGCCGTCGAAGGGAATCGCGCCGAAACCCTCGGTCCCCTTGTAATTCGCCTCCTGCGTCGCCGTCAGCAACGGATGCAGCACCTTGATCGGCGCCTTGAACATCTCGACGAATTCGAGCAGGCCGCGGTTGGCCAGGCACAGTCCGCCCGAATAGCTGTAGGCGTCGGGGTCGTTCTGCGAATACTCTTCGAGTTTGCGGATGTCGATCTTGCCCACCAGCGACGAAATGTCCTGGTTGTTCTCGTCGCCCGGCTCGGTTTTCGAAACGGCGATCTGGCGCAGTACCGAGGGCCGCAGCTTGACTACGCGAAAGCGGGTGATGTCGCCGTTGAACTCGTGCAGGCGCTTGACCGCCCAGGGCGACATGACCGTATTCAGGTAGCGCCGCGGAATGCCGAAATCCTCTTCGAGAATGGGGCCATCCTCCTCGGGCTTGAACAGTCCCAGCGGCGATTCATGTACCGGCGAGTCCTTGATCGCGTAGAAAGGCTCTTTCTCGATCAGGGACTTGAGCTTTTCCGCCAGCGAGGATTTGCCGCCGCCGACCGGACCGAGCAGATACAGAATCTGCTTCTTCTCTTCCAGTCCCTGGGCCGCGTGACGAATGTAGGCGACGATGTTCTCGATCACCTCTTCCATACCGTAGAAGTCGCGAAACGCCGGGTAGATCTTGATGATCTTGTTGGCAAATATTCGCGAAAGGCGCGGATCGAGCCGCGTATCCACCAGTTCCGGTTCGCCGATGGCGGCAAGCATGCGCTCGGCAACGCTGGTATAGGCTGTCGGTTCCTGTCGGCACAGCTCAAGGTATTCCTGAACCGACATGTCTTCTTCCTGAGCGGCTTCATAACGGCCTTGATAGCGGGCGAAGATCGACATGACGCGCCTCCTCTCTCTGTTATTGATGGGTGCGGAAGAACTCCTGTGATTGGATATATAAACGATCAAAAGATTTCATGCGTTGACTTCTTTTATCGGCCAAATTTCACGGTGAATCAAGTTCTACTCCGTCGGAAAGAAATTCGATACCCTGAGCAAGCGGCAGATCGCTCCCCCAATTGATCGTATTGGTCTGGCGACGCATGTAGGCCTTCCACGCGTCCGACCCCGCCTCCCGGCCGCCGCCGGTTTCCTTCTCGCCGCCGAAGGCGCCGCCGATCTCCGCACCCGAGGTGCCGAGATTGACGTTGGCGATGCCGCAGTCACTGCCGCCCGCCGCCAGGAATCTCTCGGCACGACGCAAATCAAGGGTGAACAGCGAGGACGACAAGCCCTGCGCCACAGCGTTCTGCATTTCCAATGCCTGGGCAAAATTTCGATACGGGATGACATACAAAATGGGCGCGAATGTTTCGCGCTGCACCACCGGCCATTCGTTCTCGGCGGCAATCAACGTCGGCCGCACGAAATAGCCGGCGCCCGCCAAGACGCTGCCGCCGAACAGCACCCGCCCACCGCAGGCCTCGGCTTCGGCAATCGCGGCGACAAACGCGCTGCGGGCGGGCGCATCGATCAGCGGCCCCATCAGCGTGCCTGCGGCCAGGGGATCGCCGACACAGACCTGAGCGTAGGCGGCAATCAGGCGTTCGACGACTTCGGCATAGCGCGATTCATGCACGATCAGGCGCCGCGTCGAGGTGCAGCGCTGGCCGGCGGTACCCACCGCACCGAACAGGATGGCGCGGACGGCAAGATCGAGATCGGCACTTTCATCGACGATCACCGCATTGTTTCCGGAGCATTCGAGCAGGCTGCGGCCGAAGCGTGAGACAACCACCGCCGCCACGCCGCGGCCGATGGCCGACGATCCGGTAAACGACAACAGCGGCAGACGCGGCTCGCCGGCAAGCCGTTCCCCCAACCCGGCATCGTCGGAAACCATCAGGCCGAACACGTCTTGCGCATCGTGCTGCCGCGCCACCTCGCTGGCCAGGCGCTGGATCGCCAGCGCCGTCAGCGGTGCCTTGGGACTTGGCTTCCAGAGCACCGTGTCGCCGCAGACCGCGGCAATGAAGGCATTCCATGCCCACACCGCCGCAGGGAAATTGAACGCCGTGATGATGCCGACCGGCCCCAGCGGGTGCCATTGTTCGAACATCCGGTGCCGCCGACGCTCGGAGTGCATGGTGCTGCCGCATAGCTGACGCGAGAGCCCGACGGCGAAATCGGCGATGTCGATCATCTCCTGCACCTCGCCGTCGCCTTCGACCTTGATCTTTCCCGTTTCGAGCGAAATCAGGGTGCCGAGCAGATCCTTGTGGCGGCGCAACTCATCGCCGAGCGACCGGATCATCTCGCCCCGCCTGGGCGCCGGCACCTCGCGCCACTTCAGGAAGGCCGCCTGGGCGGTCGCCATGCTCCGCTCATAGTCGGCGCTGGTGGTACGCCGAACGTAGGCGATCACCCTGCCGTTAGCCGGGTTTTCCGAACCGAAACCCTCACCCGCGCCAACGACATGGTCGGCGATGCCAAGCCGCTCCAGGATATCCGTCGCGTCGGCGGTTTTCATTCGAGGCCCCTTCAGGCCGCAAGCGGAAAACCCGCCACGATCCGGTCCAAGGTCGCGGCGATGCGGTCGATGCCGTCGTCGAGCTGGATTCGGTCAATGATCAGTGGCGGCGCGATTCGGATGACGGTGCCGTGCGTGTCCTTGCTCAACACGCCGGCATCGAGCAGTCGCAGGCAGGCGGTGTGCGCATCGACCACGGTCGGATCGAGTTCGATGCCGGCAAACAATCCACGCCCCCTGACTTCACGTATTGCCGGGTTGTTCAACTCACGCAGCCGCGCCAGCAGATGCAGGCCGAGTGCGGCGGAACGCGCGGGCAGGTCCAGTTCGACCAGCAAATCGAGCGCCTCCAGCGCCACCGCGGCAGCCAGGGCATTGCCGCCGAAGGTGCTGCCGTGGTCGCCGGGCGTGAATACATCCATGATCCGGCGGTCGGCCAGGAAGGCCGAGACCGGCAGCAGGCCGCCGCCCAGCGCCTTGCCCAGGATCACCGCGTCGGGCCGCACGCCCTCGTGCCAGGACGCCAGCAACTTTCCGGTGCGACCGAGGCCGGTCTGCACCTCGTCGCAGATCAGCAGGACGTCGTGGCGCCGGCAAATGTCGGCACAGCGCCGCAAATACCCGTCGGGCGGCACGATGATGCCGCCTTCGCCCTGCACCGGCTCGACCAGGAAGGCCACCGTATCGGGCGTGATCGCCGCTTCGAGCGCGGCGGCGTCGCCGTAGGCAATCCGCTTGAAGCCGGCGGGAAAGGGACCGAAGCCGTCGCGATACTGGGGTTCGGACGACATGCCGACAATGGCGATCGAACGACCATGGAAGTTCCCATTGCAGGCGATGATCTCGGCGCGATCGGCGGCGACCCCCTTGCTCCGATAGCCCCACTTGCGGGCCGCCTTGAGCGCGGTTTCGACGGCTTCGAGTCCGGTATTGACCGGCAACGCGGCCTCGTAGCCGAACAAGGCTCCCAGTCGCGCCAGCAACAGCGGCAGACGGTCGTTGAAATACGCCCGCGACGTGACCGCCAGGCGCTGCGCCTGCCGGGTCAGCGCGGCAAGCAGTTGCGGATGGCCATGACCGAAGCTTGCCGCAGAGTAGGCCGACATCATGTCGAGATAGCGGCGTCCGGCCGTATCCCAGACATAGACTCCCTCGCCGCGCACCAGCACGACGGGCAGCGGCGCGTAGTTGTGCGCGCCGTAGTGCTCCTCGATCTCGCGGCATTCGTCGCCGCTCGGCGACGTCAGGGACTCCAGCAACGTGGCGACCAGCGCCGCGGTTCTGCCGTCGACGTCGCGATCGGGGTTGTACTCGGCGATTTCGATGGCCGCCAGTTGCGGATTGCGCGCCACGCTGCGCAGTGCGGTCGCCAGCGCCGCCCCCTCCAGGCCGTCCGGACACGAGATGTTGACGCCCGGCGCATCGAGCGGATCGAAGGCATCGAGGTCGATCGAAATGCCGAAACTGCCGCCGCTCACATGCGTCAGCGCCTCGTCCAGCATGCACTGCACCCCACGCTGGCGAATCTGCTCCATGGTCACGATCCTGACGCCGAGTTCCTGCAGCAACAGCCACTCTGAATCTTCGTAGCTGCGCACGCCGAAGACGCAACTGCGGCTCGCATCGATCACCGCTTCTTGGCTGTCCCAAGGGTTGGGACCGCGCCCCAGCACCGCCGCCAGCGGCATCCCATGCGGATTGCCGCTGAGGCTGGTGATACTGGTATGCGCGTCGAGATGGGCATCGATCCAGAGCAAGCCTTGCCGCGTGCCCTTGGCGCCTGCCACGCCACGCCAAGTACCCACCGCCGTCGAATGGTCGCCACCCATCACGACGGGCAATGCGCCGCTGCCGACGCAGGCCGCAACCCGTTCCTCGATTGTCTGGCCTAACTGGCGCAAGCCGACGTCGCGCGGCAAGTCAGCCTTTGAGGATGGCGCGATGATCGCGTCCCACGCGCAATCAATCCCGTTTCGGCGAATTCCGGCACCGACGTCGGCAATCTCCAGCGCAGCGGCCGCCCGCAGACTCGCCGCCCGCGTCCGCTCAGGCACACCGAACGCGCAGACCACGCCGATGAGGCGCACCGCACGCCGCTTGAAGGAGAATGCCCTATCCATGACCGCCTCCCACCTTGCTACTAGAATGGTAGACAGAAAGTTTTGCAGGGCGTTCGCCGGATCGGCTGTCCCGAGCATTTGGCGCAAGTGCACGGCAACGCCGAGTGGATGGTGTTATCCGACAACATAGGCGCGGGACGGAGGATTGCTCATGCTGCGGCAGGCGATCAGGAACAGCTACCGACGCGAGGAGACAGTCTGCGTCGCTGCGCTGGCTCGCGAGCTGGAAGGCATAGGCGTGGACCGGCAGGCCGTTGCGAGCCATGCGCGCTCCCTCGTCGAAGAGGTAAGACGACAACGCCGGAAGGCGAGCGGCATCGATCACCTGATGCATGAGTTTTCGCTATCGAGCGAGGAAGGTGTCGCCCTCATGTGTCTGGCCGAAGCCTTGCTGCGCATCCCCGATGCGGCGACGGCAGACCGCCTGATCCGCGACAAGCTCAGCCACGGCGACTGGGAATCGCATCTGGGCGGCAGCCGATCCTTGTTCGTCAATGCCGCCGCCTGGGGCCTGATGTTGACCGGCAAGCTGCTTGCCCCCCACTTCCATGGCGCCCTTGCCGGTAGCTTGAGCCGACTGCTGATCGGGGGCGGCGAGCCGCTCATCCGCAAGGCGATCGACTTCGCCATGCGCCTGCTCGGCCAGCAGTTCGTGATGGGCAGGAGCATAAGCGCGGCACTGGCCCGCGCCGAGGCCAATGAAAGTCGCGGCTACACCCACTCCTTCGACATGCTGGGTGAAGCCGCGCTGACGACGGCCGACGCCGAGCGCTACTGCGATGCCTATGCAGCAGCCATACACGCCATTGGTCGGGCCGGCAACGGACGCGGCGTGGTCGCCGGACCCGGCATCTCGGTCAAGCTTTCGGCCTTGCACCCGCGCTATGTGCGCAGCCAGCGCGCGCGCGTCATGAACGAACTGCTGCCGCGCCTGAAGCGGCTGATGCTGCTCGCCAAGCAGTACGACGTGGGCCTGAATATCGATGCCGAAGAGGCCGACCGGCTGGAACTGTCCCTTGACCTGTTCGAATCCCTGGTCGCCGATCCCGATCTCGCTTCCTGGGATGGCCTCGGTT